>JAYWCQ010000348.1:0-4219 GCA_043780435.1 Polaromonas sp. | reverse complement strand
TACTTGTTTTTGCTTCTCTAAATCTTTCATCACGTCAGACTTAAGATCTGCACGCGAGCCAACGTCCATCACTTCAAAAATGGTGGTCAAAGCGTAATGATGGTCAAGCGCAGACTCGCGCGATGATAATTCGCCAAGACGATTGAACAAATGTTCAAGTCGAAGGTAAGTCCGGATTCTTTCGTTAAAAGGGTATTCGTAGAGGATCACAATTTTTTCCGTTCATCGAATGGGTGCTGTAAGTGCAGTACAACTTGCGTCACTTGCTCTCGAAGCTGCTCGACGGTGATACTATCATTGAATATAACGATATCAGCCGCGCTGTGACGCATTTTTCGACTAGCTTGGTTGGCAATTATTTTTTTCACATCTTCTTGTTTCAAGGTGTTGCGTGCCATAACACGTTCAATTTGAGTTTGTTCCAGGCAGTCAACCACCAATACTTGATCTAACACAGGTCTCCAATTCGTCGTCTCGACCAGCAATGGTATGTCATACACTATCAGTTTGGTGCCCAAGAGAATAGCTGTCTGGTCTTGTCGTTGAATTTCAAGTTTGATCAGTGGGTGAATGATACTTTCAAGTCGGTTTTTCACGTCAGAGTCTGTAAAGACCAAGTCACGCATTCGGTTGCGGTTTAAGCTTCCATCTGCGCTGATCATGGCTTCACCGAACTGCTGTTTGATCGCTTTTATGGCAGCGCCATGCGTCGTGGTAAGGCTACGGGATATAGCGTCAGCATCAATGACCACAGCACCTAACGCAGTAAACATGTTCGCAACTGTACTTTTGCCGCTGCCAATGCCGCCTGTCAATCCTAAACGCGTAAGTTGATCTGGCATTTGTCAGATGTAAACTTAAAGCGAAGCCAAGCCTACAAGTTTCAATATAGCTTGTGGCCCAAAAAGCATGGCGCTAAACCCAGCCAAACCTAAAAAAGGCCCAAAAGGAATGTAACCACCTTCACGTAATTTGCTGGAAAATTTGAGCGCAATGCCAATGACTGCACCAATAACCGAAGCCATCAAAATGATAGGGATCAATGCCTGCCAGCCAAACCACGCACCCAAAGCCGCAAACAGTTTGAAATCTCCGTAACCCATGCCTTCTTTACCGGTGACAAGCTTAAAAATCCAGTAAATAAGCCACAATGAAAAATAGCCAATTGCAGCGCCCCAAATGGCAGATTCAAGTGAAACGTTGGTAATTTTTAGTGCCGCCAGTAGCAGACCAGCCCAAAGCAAAGGTAGTGTCATGTCATCCGGCAGCAAGGTAGTGTCCCAATCGATCATGGACAATGAAAGCAACATGGCACTAAATCCGCACCATGCCAAGCCGGTTGGTGTTAGCCCCCAATGCCAAATGCAGTAAAAGAACAGTGCGCCCGTGATCAGCTCGATTGTTGGATATCGCAAGCTAATGGGCGTTTTGCATGCGGAGCATTTGCCGCGTAAAAACAAGTAACTCAATAAGGGAATATTTTCATACCATCGGATTTGATGTGCGCACTTAGGGCACTTTGAACGCGGAAGCATCAGGTTGAATACGGCTTCATCCGGGAGTGTTTCCCCCTTGAATTCAGCAACCTCTGTCGCCCATTGCTTTTCCATCATTTTCGGTAAACGATAGATCACCACATTCAAAAAGCTACCAACCAATAACCCGATAAAGCCAAATACACCGGCTTGCACAATATTTAAAGACAGCATTAAACGACTTGACCCAATTTGAAAATTGGCAAATACATGGCAACCACAATGCCGCCGATAAGAGTGCCTAAAAACACAATGATGATGGGTTCTAACAAGCTAGACAAACCTGCGACCATGTCATCAACTTCAGCCTCATAAAAGTCGGCTGCTTTACCAAGCATGTGGTCAATCGTGCCAGATTCTTCACCAATAGCGCACATTTGCAAAACCATAGACGGGAAGACGCTTGCGTTGGTCATTGCGGTAGTCAAACTTGTACCTGTAGACACTTCGCGCTGAATATTGGTTGTCGCATTCAAATAAACAGAATTTCCTGCTGCACCGCCTACAGAATCGAGCGCTTCTACTAAGGGCACACCAGCGGCAAACATGGTTGATAAAGTCCGCGTCCAGCGTGCCACACACGATTTTTCTACCAAAACACCAAAGACAGGAACTTTAAGCAAAATTCGGTCCATCACCATTTGCATTTTCTCGTTGCGTTGCCAAGCTTGCATAAAGAAGTAAATGCCGCCACCAATCACGCTAAAAATCAGCCACCAGTAGCTGACGAAGAACTCGCTCATGGCCATAACAAAAAGTGTCGGCGCTGGCAAATCTGCGCCAAAAGAGCTAAACACGCTCTTAAATGCCGGAATCACAAAAATCATGATGATCGTGACCACTACAAAAGCCACCACCACCACGGCGATGGGGTACATCAGCGCTGATTTGATTTTTGACTTGATGGCTTCCGTTTTTTCCATGTAAGTTGCTAAACGGTCAAGCAAGGCTTCCAAAATACCTGCAGTCTCACCGGCTTCAATCAAATTGCAGTACAAGGCGTTGAAGTATTTGGGATATTTGCGAAACGCAGAGCTAAGCGATGTACCCGTTTCAACATCTGCGCGAATATCGCTTAAAAGTTTCGTGACGCTAGGGTTGGGGTTGCCTCGACCAACAATATCAAAAGTTTGCAAAAGCGGCACGCCGGCCTTCATCATGGTTGCAAACTGGCGGGTAAAAATGGCGATGTCTTTTGGCTTGATGGCCTTGCCAGAGTGTGTAGAGCGCTTTTTGATCTTGGTTGGCAGCACACCTTGGCGACGTAAAGAGGCCTGAACTATTTTTTCACTGGCTGCACGTATTTCACCACGAACCTGCTTTCCTTTGCGGTCTTTGCCTTCCCATTCGAAGACAAATTCTTTAACGCTTTTACTTACAGTGGTTGCCATAGGTTCCTAGAATATGAATATATAAGAATATACAAGCCAGCTATTGTTTGGCATATAAAGTTGATTATGCTTGTCTAACCAATAATTGGCTTGCTAATTGTAATAAAGCATCCCTATATTGGCTAGGTTTGAGTTGGTCTAGCGCTTTGATGGCGCGCGCCGCCTCAGAGGCTGCCGCCTGCCTAGATGCGGCTAAAGCGCCAGTATCTCGCACAGCTTCCAAAATGATACTTAATTGCGACAATTCACCAGTTTCTATGGCGAGCTTGATCATGTTTCGCTGGGCATCAGTACCGCGCTGCATGGCAATAATCAGCGGCAGTGTCGCTTTGCCTTCACGCAAATCATCGCCCAAGTTCTTGCCCATGACAGCGGGGTCACCGTCATAGTCCAAGACATCGTCAATGACTTGAAATGCGGTTCCCAAGGCTTGGCCATACTGGGCGCAAGCGTTTTCTAACGCCGAATCGGACTTCGCCAAAATGGCGCCTAAGCGTGCGCTGGCTTCAAATAACTTTGCTGTTTTGGAGCGGATGACGCGCAAATAGCCTGCTTCGTCTAAAGAAGGGTCATGCATGTTCATCAACTGCATCACTTCACCTTCAGCGATCACGTTGGTGGCGTCCGATAAAATTTCCATGATGCGCATATCACCCGCATCCACCATCATTTGAAACGCACGCGAGTACAAGAAATCGCCTACCAGCACACTGGCAGGATTGCCAAAAGATTCATTGGCTGTGGCTAATCCGCGACGCATTTCCGAGTCATCAACCACATCGTCGTGCAAAAGTGTGGCGGTGTGTATGAATTCGACCACAGCTGCTAAGTTGTAACGCTGCGTGCCCGTGTAACCCAAAGCCCCGCAAACAAGCAACAGCAAAACGGGGCGCAAGCGTTTGCCGCCTGCAGAAATAATGTACCTGGACACCTGACCGACCAAGGGCACTTCCGATGCAAGGCGGTTGGCTATAACCTTGTCGACTTCCAGCATGTCGGATGCAACGAGTTGAATAGCGGCTGAGCTGGAGCTAAATTGAGCAGACAAAATATGATTACCGTGAAGTTTGCCTATTATAGAAAGCTCGGAGAGCTCTTTTGTAGCGCCGCTATGGACTTGTTGCCTCCTGGCACGGGTTGAATGTTTGCTTGGTGTTGGCTGGCTTTTTAGGTGTCAACCATGCTATAATCGGCGGCTCTATGGAAATTCTTCCGTAGAACTTCTAGGAAGGTTATTATGTACGCGGTCATAAAAACCGGTGGCAAACAGTTTCGTGTTGTCGCTGGAGAAAA
>JAYWCQ010000347.1:0-4958 GCA_043780435.1 Polaromonas sp. | reverse complement strand
CAGGTAGCGGGCCCGGCTGATGGGGGGATGGTTCATTTCACCTCCACAAACCGGACAGATTACTTGCTAGAAACCGGACAATTCATTTGTTGCTGACATAGTAAACCTGAGAATGTGTCAAGAACGGTGAATTAAATTAAAATGGAAGGCACACACGTGCTAGCGGGAGACTCCCCGTTGATAAGCACACCCCAAGAATCGAGCTAAACACCATGAACTATCCCCAAGAATTTGATGTCATCGTCGTCGGCGGTGGCCACGCCGGCACCGAGGCCGCACTGGCCAGCGCCCGCATGGGCTGCAAAACCCTCTTGCTGTCGCACAACATCGAGACGCTGGGGCAGATGAGTTGCAACCCGTCCATAGGTGGTATCGGCAAAGGCCATCTGGTCAAGGAAGTCGACGCCATGGGTGGCGCGATGGCGCTGGCCACGGACGAAGCGGGCATCCAGTTCCGCATCCTCAACAGCTCCAAAGGCCCTGCCGTGCGGGCGACACGCGCGCAGGCGGATCGTGTGCTGTACAAGGCGGCGATTCGCCACAAACTGGAGAACCAACCCAACCTTTGGTTGTTCCAGCAAGCGGTGGACGACTTGATGGTGGAGGGTGACAGAGTCGTCGGTGCGGTGACACAGGTTGGCGTGCGCTTTCGTAGCAAGACGGTTGTGCTGACGGCGGGGACGTTTCTGGACGGCAAAATCCATGTCGGTCTGAACAACTATGCGGCGGGCCGGGCAGGCGACCCACCGGCCGTGTCGTTGAGCGCCCGACTGAAAGAGTTGAAACTCCCGCAAGGCCGCCTGAAAACCGGCACACCGCCGCGTCTGGATGGCCGCACGATTGACTTTGACAAATGTCTGCGCCAACCCGGCGACGGCATGGAAGGCGCGGACAACCCTGTCATGCCGGTGTTCAGCTTCTTGGGTAAAACCGCTATGCACCCGCAGCAAATGCCGTGCTGGATCACCCACACCAATGCCCGCACGCATGAGATCATCCGCTCCGGTTTCGACCGCAGCCCCATGTTCACCGGCAAGATCGAGGGCGTGGGCCCGCGCTACTGCCCCAGTGTGGAAGACAAGATCAACCGCTTTGCCGACAAGGAAAGCCACCAGATTTTTCTGGAACCCGAAGGTCTGACCACCAACGAGTACTACCCCAATGGCATCAGCACCAGCCTGCCGTTTGACATCCAGTACGAACTGGTGCGCTCGATGGTGGGGCTGGAAAATGCCCACATCCTGCGCCCTGGCTACGCGATTGAGTACGATTACTTTGACCCGCGCGCCCTGAAAACCAGCTTTGAAACCCGCGCCATTGGCGGCTTGTTCTTTGCCGGGCAGATCAACGGCACCACCGGCTACGAAGAAGCGGCGGCGCAGGGTATGTTTGCCGGTATCAACGCCGCTTTGCAATGTCGCAGCCTAGGCTTTGGCGATGCCGCATTGAGTTCGGCGGGCAGTGTCAGCTACAGCGGCGATAGTTGGCTGCCACGCCGTGACGAGGCCTATTTGGGTGTGCTGGTGGATGATTTGATCAGCAAGGGCGTGACCGAGCCCTACCGCATGTTCACCAGCCGCGCCGAGTTCCGCCTGCAGCTGCGCGAAGACAACGCCGATGTGCGTTTAACCGAAGTGGGGCGCGAGCTTGGCTTGGTGGACGATATGCGCTGGAATATTTTTAACCGCAAGCGCGATGCTGTTTCACGTGAAACACAACGTTTGAAAGCACTGTGGGCGAGCCCGAAAAACGTGTCTGCCGCAGAGGCAGAGCGTGTATTTGGTAAAGTTTTAGAGCACGAATACAACCTGCTCGAATTGCTGCGCCGCCCGGATGTGGACTACACTGCACTGATGAGCCTAGAATCTGGCAAGTTCGCTGACGCCGATGGGTTGTCATCGGACGATATTAATACTGACATTACGGTCGTCGAGCAAATCGAAATCGTCGCCAAATACGCCGGCTATATTGACCGCCAGCATGCAGAAGTTGAAAAAGCCTTGCATTTTGAGCAATTCAAGCTGCCGCCAGAGATGGATTATTCGCAAGTAACTGCTTTGAGTATTGAGGCACGCCAGACGCTGACCAAGCACAAGCCTGAGACCTTGGGTTTGGCTTCGCGCATTTCGGGCGTTACACCGGCGACGGTTTCGTTGCTCTTGGTGTATCTGAAAAAGAATGGTTACAAAGGGTTTTCAGATAAAAAACGTACCGATTCTGTAGACGCTACGGCAACTACGAGCACGACTGTGGCGGCAGAGGCTGTTGCCGAATGACGGCGAATGTGTTTGAGTTGCCTTTGCGGCAGGGCGTAACAGCACTTGGGCTCACGTTGAGCGACACCCAAATTGCCCAACTTCTGAGCTACCACGCCTTGATTCAAAAGTGGAACAAGGTCTACAACCTGACGGCGATACGCGACCCTGCTGAGATGCTGACGCACCATTTGCTGGACAGCTTGGCTATCGTTGCGCCCCTAAATCAACACATCCTTCGGCAAACTGCTGGCGCCAGCGTCAACATGCTAGACGTAGGCGCCGGGGCAGGGTTGCCGGGCGTGGTGGTGGCGATTTGCTGCCCGCAGGTGTCGGTGACCTGTGTGGATGCGGTCGCCAAGAAGATGGCCTTTGTGCAGCAGGTGGCGACAGAATTGAAACTGCCCAATCTCAAGGCGCTGCACGCCCGTGTCGAGACCTTGACTCAAAAATACGACCTCATCACATCGCGCGCGTTTGCCACTTTGTTGGATTTTGTGACCGGTTCGCGCACCGCATTGAAGCCCGTAACAGGCGCTTGGTTGGCGATGAAGGCCAAGGATACATCGGCTGAAGTGGCTGAGTTGCCATCAGATGTGAATGTGTTTCACGTGGAACAACTCGTCGTTCCAGGCTTGGATGCTGAGCGGTGTATTGTTTGGATGCGAGAAAACCAGTCGAAATTGCTTAGTTTTCTCGCGTAAACTTAGTGCATGTTTGGAATCAGCAATTACAGTGCTTTTGTCATCGCTTTTGTCTTGCTCTTGTTGCTGCCTGGGCCGGGCAATTTGGCTTTGATTACATCTGCGGGTAAGGGGGGTTTGAGGGGTGGCGTGGCTTCTGTATTTGGTTTGCTGCTGGGCGACCAAATTTTGCTGTGGCTCACCGTGGCAGGTGTGGCGGCTTTGTTGGCGGCCAACCCTGTTGTTTTTCATGCCTTGCAATGGCTGGGCGCTGCCTATTTGGCATGGATGGGCATCAAGATGCTGACGGCCAAGGCGGGGGGCAAACCGCTGCTCAACATCAAGGCGGGGCATTATTTCCGGCAAACTTTGGTGATCACCCTGTTCAACCCCAAGGCCATCATGTTTTACGTGGCTTTTTTCCCGCAGTTCATAGACCCGCTCAAGCACCAAGGTATGGTGACGTTTGGCGTCATGGCCGCAACTATTGCCGTGTTGGGCTTTGTCTATTGCCTTTCTGTGGTGCTGATCACGCACTACATGGCAGAGCGCATTCGCGCCAACCCAAAGGTGACAAATGCCTTGCAGAAAATAGCTGGGCTTTTCCTCATAGGCTTCGGCGTCAAGCTGGCGCTGAGTAAGTAAATCAGCAAGTAGTCCATCGACCAACCCATTAACCAGAATTTATAAAAACAGCATGGCTAAGATTTTTTGCGTTGCAAATCAAAAAGGTGGTGTCGGTAAGACCACAACGACGGTCAACTTGGCAGCGGGCTTGGCCAAAATCGGCCAACGCGTGCTGATGATTGACCTAGACCCACAGGGCAACGCCACCATGGGCTCGGGCGTGGACAAGCGCACCTTGGAGCTGACGATTTACGATGTGTTGTTGGAAAACGCTTCTATTGCCGAGGCTCGGGTTAAAAGCGAGAAGCTGATCGCGGCGGGTTGTAGCTTTGACATCCTGGGTGCGAACCGCGACTTGGCGGGTGCAGAGGTGGAGCTGGTCGATGTAGAGCGCCGTGAAAAGCGCATCAAGGCCGCTGTGGCCACTGTGGCGGATGAATACGACTTCGTGCTGATTGATTGCCCACCCAGCCTGTCCATGCTCACATTGAACGGTCTGTGCTGCGCCAATGGCGTGATCGTGCCCATGCAGTGCGAGTATTTTGCGCTGGAGGGTTTGACCGATCTGGTCAACACCATCAAGCAAGTGCACGCCAATTTGAACCCCGATTTGCAGATCATCGGCCTGTTGCGTGTGATGTTTGACCCACGCATCACGCTGCAGCAGCAGGTGAGCGAGCAGCTGAAAAACCACTTTGGCAACAAAGTCTTCAACACCGTGATCCCGCGCAATGTGCGCTTGGCCGAAGCGCCCAGCTACGGTTTGCCCGGTGTGGTGTTTGACCCGTCGGCGCGCGGCAGCGTGGCGTTTGTGCAGTTTGCCGCCGAGATGGTGGAACGCATCAAAACCATGTAAAAAATCCGACATGACGGCTCAAAACCCTTTGTACACCGCAGTAATGCTATTTTTAGAGAAAAATACGCCTCTAGCCTTTGTATTTAATTCCTATACTGCTATTAAATATATAGCATAAGTTATTTCATGACGCAAGCTTCCTCACCGCACGTTTTCACACTGCCAGGCTGGCAGGGCAGCGGGGCACAGCATTGGCAAATCCGCTGGACAGAGCTGTTCGGCGACGAGCTGGTAGAGCAGCACGACTGGATGCAGCCGCTGCGTGGCGACTGGATCACGCGCTTGGAAGACGTGGTGCAGAACCAATTGAAAAAACAGCCAGAGCGGCAAATCGCTTTTGTGGCGCACAGCTTGGGCTGCCATTTGGTGGCGAGCTGGGCGTCCTTGTCGCCCAACGTAAGCAAGGTGGCTGGCGCACTCTTGGTTGCGCCACCAGATCCGCTGCAGGCTGATTTGCCACCGCAATTGCACAGCTGGAGCAAGCCCGTGCTGAACAAATTACCCTTCAAAATCACGCTGGCGACCTCGACGAACGAC
>JAYWCQ010000346.1:0-4909 GCA_043780435.1 Polaromonas sp. | reverse complement strand
CACGCAAAACTGCAGCAACTGCGCTTTGTACCAAGGCAAAGCTGCCGACAAAGCCGGTGGATGTCCACTCTTTGCGGGCAAGCAAGTTGCCGCTAAAGGTTGGTGCAGCGCTTGGGCTAAAAAGGCTTGAGAACGTCGCAAACATTTCTAGCCATGCAAAGCCTAACCATTTACTACGATGGTGAATGTCCGCTTTGTTTGGCTGAAATTCATTTTCTTAAAAGCCGAAATGCACCCGACTTGCTCAAATTTGTTGATGTTGCAGCACCTCAATACGATGAAGCAACGCATCAACTCTCCTGCAAACTAGCCTTGGCCACCATGCAAGGGCGCTTGGCTGATGGCACACAGCTTGAAGGCATTCCCGTATTTGCCGAAGCCTACAAGCGGGCGAATTTGCCGACATTAGCTTGGCTTTTTTCACGCAGCTGGTTAAAACCGGCTTTGAACGCTGGCTACTACGTTTTTGCAAAATACAGACACAACATTTCAAAAACCATTGGGCCGCTGATGCTGCGCTTGTCCAAACGCTTCGCGCCAGAAACCAGTCAATGAGTTACAGCGTTGTTTGGTTCAAACGCGATTTACGCGTGGTCGACCATGCGGCCCTGCACGAAGCCGCGCAATGCGGCCCCATCTTATGCCTTTACGTTATTGAGCCCAGTGTGTGGGCGCAGCCGGATGTGGCACATCAGCACTATCAATTCCTACTAGAAAGTTTGCGTGATTTAGATGCTGATTTACGCCATCTAGGGGGGCAATTACACGTTCTAGTCGGTGAATTTGTTGCCTCATTAGCTATATTATTGATGGCAAATCCGTTTGAAGCTATTTACGCACATGAGGAGACGGGGAACGACGTTACCTACAAACGCGACTTGGCTGTAGGGCAGTGGTGCAAGTCAAACAACGTTGAGTTTCACGAGTTCAGGCAATTCGGCGTGGTGCGCAAACTCAAGAATCGTGACGACTGGAAAAACCATTGGGACAAGCACGTTCGCTCGCCACTGCTGCCTGTTCCCGCGCTTGAAAGCCTTCAATTCGTGCCGTTGCCATGGCCTGCGACTTTGCTGCCCAGCCCTGCAAAGTTGGGTTTAGCGTTAGAAGTCCCCAAACAACGCCAATTGGGTGGTCGTCGTTTGGGCTTAGAAGTTCTGCAAGATTTTTTGAATGACCGAAGTGCGCAATACCGAGGTGGCATATCGTCGCCGCTGTCCGCACCGACCGCATGTTCTCGGCTGTCACCGTATTTGGCTTTTGGTTGTGTCAGTTTGCGTGAAGTGGTGCAATCCACTTACCACGCTATTGCGGAGCTTCCTGCTGGAAATTGGCAAAAAAAGGGCTTGATTGCCTTTGTCAGCCGTTTGTACTGGCACTGCCATTTCATTCAAAAGCTAGAGTCTGAACCTGAGCTGGAATATCACAACGTACACCGCAGCTACGACGGCTTGCGAGAAAACGACTGGAGCCCTGCGCATTTTGAGGCGTTGACAAGCGCGCGCACGGGCTGGCCGCTGGTTGACGCGTGCGTGGTGATGCTGCGCGAGACCGGTTGGCTCAACTTTCGCATGCGCGCCATGCTGGTGTCCGTGGCTGCTTACCCGCTGTGGTTGCACTGGCGACCCGTGGGGCAGTGGCTGGCGCGTCAGTTTTTGGACTACGAGCCGGGTATCCACTGGAGCCAGATGCAAATGCAGTCCGGCACGACTGGCATCAACACACCACGCGTTTACAACCCTATAAAACAAGCCCAAGACCACGACGCGCATGGCCATTTCGTGCGCCGCTGGCTGCCTTACATGCGCCGCGTGCCTGATGCGTGGTTGTTTGAGCCGTGGCGCATGCCTGTTGTCATGCAAGAGCATTTGAAGTTGACTGTCGGCAAGGGCGCCGAGTTTGACATCCCAGAACCTTTGCTAGACCTGCAAATCGCCACCCGCGAGACCAAAGCCAAGCTTTTCGGCCTGCGTGCACAACCTGAAGTGAAAGCGGGCAAGGCGGCGATTGTTGAAAAGCATGCCTCAAGAGCCAAAAATCCAGCTATGAAAACAAATTTGCGCAAAAAAACGACGGTTAGTTCAAAGCTGAAGCCCGAAAACCAACAAATCGTTTTGGATTTTTAGAATGAAAATGATCAAAAAAGCCAATCTGCCCAGCAAAGTCTGTATCCATTGTCAGCGGCCTTTCACTTGGCGGAAAAAGTGGGAGAAGGTTTGGGCCGAGGTGAAATACTGTTCTGACCGCTGTCGCATGAGCTACCCTGGAAATAAGGGTGGCAAGACGCCATGATCCCAGGTTTTCCAGTCACTTCTGCCGTGATTTATTGGTTCCGCAACGACCTGCGCCTCACTGATAACCCGGCCTTCACCCACGCTTACCACCAAGCCCGTCAATCTGTCCACAATCTACACGCTGTCTACGTTCACGATCCCAAACGGAGCGTTGAAACCCGTTGGGGATTCAAGCGCATGGGTAAGCATCGCAAGGCGTTCTTAGCGCAGAGATTGCAAGATTTGGCCTCGCAATTGAAGGCGATTGGCTGCGAATTGGTTCAGTTACACGGTTCGCCAAAAGAGGCGTTGCTTGCATTCTCCAAGTCAAACAAGACAACACACATTTACTGCGAAGACATAGCCGCACCAGAAGAGCAAGCCGAGGTTGACTCGCTGAAGGCGGCGGGACTTGAAGTTCAAACCCTGTGGCAATCCAGCTTGCTTGAACCCGTCGATTTGCCGTTTGATGTGCAACAGCTGCCAGCCGTGTTCACCGCTTTCAGGAACAAGGTTGAAAAGCAAGGTCTTAAACCGCGCGAATGGTTGTTGCAAACGGCCAATGTGCCCGAATCTGAAGCTGAAAAGTACCTCAAGCATTACTTTTCAGGCGATTTTGCGTCGACCTACAAACTGACCCGAAACCAGTTGATGGACACCACGGTTGGCCAACCTTTCTCTACCAAATTCTCCCCATGGCTAGCCTGCGGCGCCTTGTCTGCCCCCATGATTTTTGCTGAATTGAAGCGTTTTGAAGTCGAGCGCGGTGCAAACGACAGCACGTATTGGATTTGGTTTGAGTTGCTGTGGCGCGACTATTTCAGGTTTTTGCACCTTCAGCATGGCCGAAAACTCTATTTGGAACAAGGGCTTAGCGACACTTACTTGCCGAAACTGAAACACAACAAGCAGGGATTTAGCCGTTGGTGCGAAGGCAAAACGGACGAACCACTTGTAGATGCAGGCATGCGCGAACTCGCTGCCACGGGCTGGCTGTCAAACCGCATGCGCCAAGTCGTTGCCAGTTATTTGGTTCACGATTTGGGTGGCGACTGGCGCGCTGGTGCGGCGTGGTTTGAGGTGCAGCTGATCGACTACGACGTTTACAGCAACCAAGGCAACTGGCTCTACATTGCAGGCCGTGGCACAGACCCGCGCGGCGGGCGGCGCTTTAACCCTGAAAAACAAGCGCTAGAGCACGATGCCAAGGGTAAATACCGCGCGAATTGGGCGGCGTAAATTTAAGCCGCGGCTATAAAAATCTAATTTTGACAACTCTAAATATGCCTAAAAACACTATAAAAATAATAGCTACTCAGTCAATAAATAAAACGGATAGAGCCAAAAATGAAGCTCAAAAAAGTAATAAAAATGATAGCAAGCTTAGATTGATCCTAGGCGACCAGCTCAACCCGCAGCACAGCTGGTTTACAGCGGTAGACAGCAACGTTATCTATGTGCTGATGGAGCTGCGGCAAGAGACGGATTACGTGCTGCACCATGCGCAAAAAATACTCGCTATTTTTGCTGGGATGCGCGATTTTGCAGCGCAGCTTGCAGCGGCGGGGCACCGCGTGCACTACGTGGCGATTGACGATGCAGAGAATTTGCCGATGATCACCGACTACCTCGATGCGCTGATTGCCAAGTACCAAGCCACCGCGTTTGAGTACCAAGCACCTGATGAGTGGCGGCTGGATGTTCAGTTGGCTGATTTTGCCAAAGGTTTGAAAATCTCTAGTCAAGTGGTTGATACAGAACACTTTTTCACCAGTCGTGATGAGGTTGCTTTGCTCTTTGGTGAACGCAAAAAATGGCTGATGGAGACGTTTTACCGGCGGATGCGGGTGAAGCATGACGTTTTTATTGAAGCGGGCTCAAAACCGCCCAAACCTTTGGGTGACCAGTGGAATTTTGACGCTGAAAACCGCAAAGCTTGGCCTGGATTGCCTATTGAGCCGGCGGATATTCGGATTTTCAGTCGTCAAACATACGACCATTCCGCGTTGTGGGCAACGATTGTGAACGCGGGCGTGAAAAGCTTTGGCGAACCGAATGCAGGCAAATTCGGTTGGCCGTTGAATCGTGCCGAGGCGTTGACGCAACTAGATGCTTTTATCGATCAAGTATTGCCCAATTTTGGCGATTTCGAAGATGCGATGAGCAGCAAGTCATGGCGTTTGTTTCATTCGTTGCTTTCGTTTTCAATGAACGTAAAAATGCTGCATCCGCGTGAAGTAGTGGCAAAAGCGGAAGCAGCGGGGCGATCAGCTGCAGCGCCCTTAGCTGCTGTGGAAGGTTTTATTCGCCAGATATTGGGCTGGCGCGAGTTTGTGCGTGGGTTTTACTGGGCAAAGATGGCGGAATCTGCGGGGGTTAACGCTGAAGCAAGTTATGCAGACAGCAACTATTTCAACCATCAATTGCCGCTGCCAACCTGGTTTTGGACCGGCCAAACCCAGATGCGCTGCATGGCCGCGGCCGTGGGGCAATCGTTGGAGCAGGCCTATGCCCACCACATTCAGCGGCTCATGGTGATTGGCAACTTTGCGCTCTTGGCGGGCTTGAACCCTAAAGAGCTGCACCATTGGTATTTAGGCGTTTATATCGACGCTTTTGAGTGGGTGGAGCTGCCCAAC
>JAYWCQ010000345.1:0-5375 GCA_043780435.1 Polaromonas sp. | reverse complement strand
CACTGACAATGGTGATGTTGTCGTACGGCGCCTGCTTGCGTATGGTTTCAGCAGCGATAACGCCGGCGGGGCCACCGCCGATGATGACGTGATGCATATTTACGACCTTACTCTTTATGACCTTATGTGAAGCCTAGAATTAAAGCCCGAGACGTTCGCGCGTTGCTTGTGTCGGGCGACCTTCTGTGTCCCAACCACGTGCGGCATAGTATTTCGGCATCATCTCAGCCAGCATATTGACCTTGCCTTTGGCTGGGCCTGTCTTGCAAGCCTCTTCCAGCAAACGTTTTGGCAAGCTGTCGTCTTTCGCGGTAAAGCCAGCGCGGTTGTTGAACTCGCGCTCCATGTTCCAGATGCGTTCGCCGATTTTTTCCAGTTCCTCGGTGGTGTATTGGTCGCCACATGCGGCCGCGAGTTGCGGCGCCAGGTCGGTCAAGCCCCAAGCAAAGGTCGTAAAAATGCACAAACCCGATGAGTCAAACGCTGCGGTCGCGTCTTGAAACGCCTTGACCAGCTCTGGTTTGCCTTCGTGCTCCAACGGATCGGTTTTGACGGGAATGCCCAGCACCTCAGACGCAATGGTGTAGCCACGCAAATGGCAGCCACCCCGGTTTGACGTGGCGTAAGCCAGGCCAATGCCTTGAATGGCACGGCCATCGTAAGCAGGGAACTCTTGCCCTTTACTGCTCATGCTCAGCTCTGGGTGACCGTATTTAGCCGTCAAACGTTTAGAGCCTTGGCCAATTTCTTTGCCAAAACCGCGGCCATAAATAGTTTCTTCTGCCAAAAATGCCAGTGTTTCGGCCGAGCCAAATTTGGCGTCAATACCAATTTGTTCTTTGGTCAACACCCCCATTTCGTACAACTCCATCACCGCGCCCACGGTGGTGCCGAAGCTGATCGGGTCAATGCCTTCTTCGTTGCACAGCAAATTGGCATATTGCAGTGCTTCCAGGTCGTTCACGCCATTGGCTGCGCCCAGCGCCCAAGCCGCTTCATACTCCAAGCCGCCATTGGCACCTTTGTACTGCGGTTTGTTGACGATGGTGAAGTGGTTTTCATCCATTTTGCTGATGCGACCGCAAGCAATCGTGCAACCAAAGCAGGCTTGATTCGTCACCAGATGTTTTTTACCATCCGATTTGCGCGGTGCGGCCATGGCTTCTGCGCCAATGTCTTTGGCGCCTTCAAACTGGTTGTCGCGGTGGTTGCGCGTTGGCAATGCACCGGTTTCGTTGATCACACTCATCAGAACCTGCGTGCCCATGGCGGGTAAACCTGTGCCGGTGACGCCGTTTTCTGCCAAGATTTTCTTCTTCTCCGCGATCACTTTCATGAACTCTTTGGGGTTGTGCAAGTTGCCTACACCTTTGGTGCCACGCACCGCGATTGCTTTGAGGTTTTTGCTGCCCATCACCGCACCCACGCCCGAGCGTCCCGCCGCACGGTGCAAATCATTGACCACAGCGGCAAAGAGCACGCCGTTTTCACCGGCTTTGCCAATGCTGGAGACACGGGTGAGCGGGTCTTGCAAACTGGTTTTTAAGATGCCTTCGGTCTCCCAAACGCTCTTGCCCCACAAATGAGACGCATCGCGCAACTCGGCAACATCGTCATTCACATACAAGTAAACGGGTGTCGGTGATTTGCCTTCAAAAATCACCATGTCCCAACCCGCCATTTTGAACTCCGCTCCCCAGTAGCCGCCAGAGTTTGAGCAGGCAATCGCACCGGTCAACGGGCTTTTGGTGATCACGGTATAGCGCCCACCGGTGGAAGCCATCGTTCCCGTCAGCGGGCCGGTGGACCAGATGATTTTGTTGGCCGGTGACAGAGGGTCGACCGTGGCATCAATTTCTTCAACCAAATATTTCGTGCCTAAGCCGCGCGAGCCAATGTAGGCATTCGCCCAATCCATCTTCAGAGGTTCAGACTTGACGGTTCCCGCAGTCAAGTTAACGCGAAGTATTTTTCCTGCCCATGACATGATGTGTTCTCCTTATGAATAGAGATTGAATTAATACGTTGAATTACGAAGCTGAGGGCTGGTTGCCTAGCTTGTCGGCCCACTGCGCCATCTTGCCCAGACCAGTCCAGTTGGCATCGATGAAGGAGATCGCGCCCGTTGGGCAAGCCGATGCGCAGGCGGGGTCGCCACCGCACAGGTCGCACTTTTGCACTTTGCCAGTTTCTTCCACGTAGTTGATCGTGCCAAATGGGCAGGCGATGGTGCAAACCTTGCAGCCCACGCAGGTGCTCTCGTTCACGACTTTGGCCCCCGTCGCTGCGTCAACGGTGATGGCCTCTACCGGGCAAGCATGCAGGCACCAAGCCTCATCACACTGGGTACAGGTGTACGGTACTTTTTTGCCGGTATGGTGAAAATCAAAAACTTTGATGCGGGATTTGGCTGTGGCAAATGTCCCATAGTTTTCAAAAGAACAGGCCATTTCGCACTGTAAGCAGCCGGTGCATTTGTCTGGGTTGATGTGCAATATCTTCTGCATACTTTTGACTCCTGTGGGTTAACTATCGATAGCAGCAGACATACCTATGTTTTGCAATGCTTTTGAAATGAATAACATAGCTATCATCTGCACATCGAACCGCTGGCAATCTAGTGTTAACCCTTGGTTTGGATCGATGGAATGCGAAAATTCTCAATTTGAAACACTTGTGTTCAGGGTAACATTGGCAGTACTATTTTTGAAGCGCCACTCTTTGCAGATCAATCAATTTTCTTTACGTCAGGTCGTTTTCTTTGCTTTGTTTGCCCTGCTTGTAACTTTGCCCAGTTTGTCTTTCGCGGCAGACATCGATGGCAGCAAGCTCTCCGCTGTTTGGGGTATTCCGTTTGCTGGTGTTCTTTTGTCAATAGCGGTGATGCCGTTATTGGCAGCAGGCTTCTGGCATCACCATTACGGCAAAGTCACTGCTGCGTGGTCGCTGGCGTTTTTATTGCCTTTTG
The DNA here is from genome assembly GCA_043780435.1 of Polaromonas sp. GTDB lineage: Bacteria > Pseudomonadota > Gammaproteobacteria > Burkholderiales > Burkholderiaceae_C > Aalborgiella. Next base: position 2,407 of record JAYWCQ010000345.1, on the reverse strand, counting down.
CAGTCATTTATGGGTCGGCTGCAGCGGCTACTGGTTTGGTTCATGCCTTACTGGCTGAATACATACCGTTTATCGTGCTGTTGACTGCTCTATTTACGGTTTCGGGTGGTATTTATATTCGCGGAAACTTGCACGGGAGCCCTGCGCTTAACGTCAGTATTCTCGCCATAGGTGCCGTATTAGCGAGTTTCATGGGCACAACGGGTGCATCAATGCTGCTGATTCGTCCGTTGATTCGCGCCAATGACAATAGGCAGCATAAAGCACACGTCATCGTCTTTTTTATCTTTATTGTGTCCAACGCTGGCGGCTCTTTAACGCCGTTAGGTGACCCACCGTTATTTCTGGGTTTTCTGAAAGGCGTAGACTTTTTCTGGACTGTGCGTCACATTTTCCCAGAAACACTCTTTTTAATTGGCTCATTACTGGCTATTTTTTATGCCTTGGACTCGTGGTTTTATCATCGCAGAGAAGAGCTCTTACCAGCAGATCCAACACCAGACTCTAGAAACATAGGTTTTGATGGGGTGTTCAATTTTGGATTTTTAGGTGCGATTGCACTACTTGTTTTGATGAGTGGTTTTTGGAAATCGACGGTTACCTTTAACCTCATGGGCACGGAGGTTGGGCTTCCCGGCTTGGTGCGCGATATTGGTTTGGTGGTCATTACCCTGATGTCTTACAAGCTGACCAGCGCGAAAGTGCATGACGATAACCAGTTTTCATGGGAGCCCATGCTTGAAGTAGCAAAGCTTTTTGCCGGTATTTTCCTCACGATTATTCCAGTGATTGCTATGCTAAAAGCGGGGCTAGATGGCCCGTTTGCCGCCGTGGTAGCCGCCGTGACGCGGCCAGACGGCACGCCGAATCCTGCCGCTTACTTTTGGGCAACTGGCTTGTTAAGCTCATTTTTAGACAACGCACCCACCTATCTTGTATTTTTTAATACGGCTGGTGGCGATGCTAAGTTGCTTATGACCAGCTTAGCGCCCACACTTGCCGCAATATCTGCTGGCGCTGTTTTCATGGGTGCGAATACTTACATTGGCAATGCCCCTAATTTAATGGTGAAAGCCATTGCTGAAAACCGTGGCTTGAAAATGCCTAGTTTCTTTGGTTACATGGCTTGGTCGGTTGGCATACTTGTACCCCTGTTTTTCGCCATGACTTTGATCTGGTTTATCTAAATTCTGGTAAATTTTACTATAAATTTAATAGCTACTTAGGTAGTAAATACGCCGGCTATAGTCATATTTTAAGGATAAAAATGAATAAATTTAAAATACTTGTTACACGTGCCATCTTTCCTGAAACACTGGAAAAATTAGCGCAGCATTTCGATATTGAATCCAACCAAGCAGACGACATTTGGACAAAATCTCAGCTGATTGAGAAGCTGCAAGGCAAAGTCGGCGCTTTCACGTTTGGCTTAGAGCGCATCGACGCCGAGCTGTTGGACGTCTGTCCACAGCTCAAAATCTGCGCGAATATGACGGTGGGCTACAACAATTTTGACCTGCCAGCCATGACTGCAGCCGGCGTTATCGGCACCAATGCACCCGATACGTTGACAGAAACCACGGCTGATTTTGGCTTTGCGCTCTTGATGGCAACCGCTAGACGCGTGACTGAGAGCGAACATTTCCTGCGCGCTGGCAAGTGGAAAAGCTGGCGGTTTGACATGTTTGCCGGCAGCGAGGTGCATGGCAGCACGCTTGGCATCATCGGCATGGGAAAAATTGGCCAAGCAATTGCCAAACGCGGCGCGTTTGGCTTTGGCATGAACGTGATCTACAACAACCGCTCCCAATTAGATACGGTGACAGAAGCCGCTTGCCAAGCCCGCTATGTCAGTAAAACCGAGCTCCTGCAAACGGCTGACCACGTCATGCTGGTCGTGCCGTATTCTGCAGAGTCGCACCACACCATTGGCTCGGCTGAGCTGGCGCTGATGAAGCCAACGTCCAATTTGATCAACCTCGCGCGCGGCGGCATTGTGGACGATGCGGCGTTGGCTGTGGCGCTGAAAAATCACCAAATTGCCGCTGCTGGCCTGGATGTGTTTGAGGGTGAGCCGTCTGTTCACCCAGACTTGCTGACGGTGCCGAATATCGTCCTCACCCCTCACATTGCCAGCAGCACCGTGCCCACGCGCATGGCGATGGCGAACAAGGCGGTGGAAAACTTGGTCGGTTATCTACTCAAGGGCAAAGCCGTTTCACCACTCAATTAGTTGAAATTAATAGCCAAATCGGTTTTAATTTACTGTTATTAAATCCAGTACCAAGTAGAATCAACGTGATGGATGTTTCGAACTTAAACCCCGCCGTCGTGATTTGGTCTTTTCTTGCGCTGGTGGTGTTCAACATCATCGTTGTGCTGTGGTTTGCGGTGCGCAAAGCCGACA
>JAYWCQ010000344.1:0-5865 GCA_043780435.1 Polaromonas sp. | reverse complement strand
AAAACGAGATCGATGATGATGCGTTTGTGAAGCAAGTTGCCCACAATTTCGCAATGTTGGTTGACGCTTGGCGATCACGGAAGAAATAGAAAGCAATAGAAAGTAATTGGAAACAATAAAAATTAAGCTATGAAAACTGTACCACTCACCATGACGCAGGCGCTGGTGCGCCACCTTGCAGCACTACGTGTTGAATTGAATGATGGAACAATCGAGCCTTATTGCGGTGGTGTCTTTGCTATTTTTGGACATGGCAATGTGGCGGGTTTGGGGGAAGCGCTTTGGCAAAACCGTGCTGAGCTACCCACATACCGTGCGCACAACGAGCAAGGCATGGCTTTGGCGGCAATTGCGTACAGCAAGGCGCAGTTTCGTCAGCGCATCATGGCTGTCAGCACCAGCATCGGCCCAGGCGCGACAAATTTAGTGACGGCAGCTGCGGTGGCGCATGTGAACCGTCTACCCGTGTTGCTGTTGCCGGGCGATACATTTGCCACGCGCGCGCCTGACCCTGTGTTGCAGCAGATTGAAAGTTTTCAGAACGGTGACTGGAGCGCGAACGACACCTTCAGACCTGTGACCCGCTATTTTGACCGCATCACCCGCGCTGAACAAATTCTGACAGCATTGCCCAGAGCCATTTCGGTGATGACAGATCCCGCGAATTGCGGCCCCGTTTGTTTGGCGCTGCCGCAAGATGTGCAAACGCATGCGTTTGATTGCCCGGTTGACTTTTTGCAACCGGAATTAATTCGTTTTCGCCGGCCACCTGCAGATCAGAGAGAGTTGGAACGCGCAGCCCAACTGCTTAAATCCGCAAAAAAACCGCTCATTGTTGCAGGTGGTGGCGTCCTTTACAGCCAAGCTTGGGAGACTTTGCGTACTTTTGCGGAAATGCACGGCATACCTGTTGCTGAGACACACGGCGGCAAGAGCAGTTTGCCGTGGGATCATACTTTGAATGTGGGGGGCATTGGTGTCGATGGCAGCCCAGCCGCCAATGCCTTGGCTGCAGAAGCTGATGTTGTGTTTGCGATTGGCACGCGCTTGCAAGATTTCACAACGGGTTCGCACGCTTTGTTTGCCAGAGCCAAGTTATTGAGTTTGAACGCACAAAGCTTTGATGCGTCCAAATGGCATGGCACCTCGCTGGTCGCTGACGCGAAGGTGGGTTTAGGGCAACTTCATCCGGCGATGGGTGATTGGAGCGCCGATGTGCCATGGACGCAGCACGCCAAAACATTGGCGGCGGCGTGGGTAAATCGTGTGACCGAACTCACCACCGCCGCGCCCAAAGACGTGTTGCCCTACGATGCCGAGGTGATTGGCGCGGTGCGTGATTCGCTGAATGACAATCATGGCGACAGCGGTAAAAAAGATGTTGTCGTCTGTGCCGCCGGCACCTTGCCTGCTGAATTGCACAAGCTGTGGCGTGCCAGTTCACCTGGCAACTACCACGTGGAATATGGTTTTTCCTGCATGGGCTATGAGATAGCGGGTGCGCTAGGTGCCAAGATGGCACGACCCGATCAAGAGGTCATCGTCATGGTGGGCGATGGCTCCTACATGATGATGAACTCTGAAATTGCGACTTCAGTGCTGCTGGGTAAAAAACTCATCATTGTGGTGTTGGATAACCGGGGCTACGGTTGCATCAACCGACTGCAAAACGCCTCAGGCACGCCGAGTTTTAACAACATGTTGGACGATTGCGTGCCAGAGGGCGGTAGCCTGAGTCAACTCGACTTTGCCATGCATGCCAGAAGCTTGGGCGCGCAGGCTGTTCATGTCAAAGACATTGCAGAATTAAAAGCAGCCATGGTCAAAGCGCGGGAAGCGACGACGACGCAGGCGATTGTGATTGACACCACACATACGCGGGTGACTGCTGATGGTGGCTGCTGGTGGGAAGTGGCTATTCCTGAAGTGTCTGAGCGTGCAGAAGTGCGCGAAGCGCGCCAGCGCTACGTGAGCGCTAAAGCTACTCAGCGACCATAACAATTTTATTTCCAAACTTAACCCAGAAAGAAATTTAAACCATGACTTGGAACGTACGTATCGGCATCAACCCGATCAGCTGGATGAATGATGATCTGCCCGCACTAGGCGGCGAGACTTTGCTGGAAACGGCTTTGAAAGAAGGCAAAGAGATTGGCTATGTGGGTTTTGAACTTGGTAACAAGTTCCCTAAAGATGGCCCAAGCTTGAAAGCTAAATTGGACGAGTTTGGTTTGGCATGCGTTTCTGGTTGGTACTCTGGGTTTTTGGCAGAAGTGCCGGCTGGACAAACTGAGGCTGAGAGCGTTGCGGCAGAAATTGAGCGCTGCAAGTCGCATATGAGCAAACTGCAATACAACGGCGTGAAGGTCGTGGTGTACGGCGAATGTGCGGGAACGATTCAGGGACAGATTGACACGCCTGTGTCCAAACGCCCCCGCTTCGCTAATGAAGCATTGTGGGTGGCTTATGGCAAACGCCTAAACGCATTCGGTGCGCATTTGAAAACTACCTATGGCATCACTTTGGCCTACCACCATCACATGGGTGCTTATGTAGAGTCGCCAGAGGATGTGGATCACCTGATGGCGGTGACTGACACGCAATCCGTGGGTTTGCTGTACGATACAGGCCATGCCTATTTTGGCGGCGCAGTCGACCCACTCTTGCCACTTAAAAAACACATCAAACGCATCGTTCACGTGCATTGCAAAGATGTGCGTCCCAAAGTCATTGCACAGTCACGCAACGATGGGTGGAGCTTTTTGACCGGTGTCATCAATGGCACATTCACCGTACCTGGCGACGGCGTGATTGACTATGACGCTATTTTGTCAACGCTTAAAAATGCGGGTTATGAAGGCTGGCTGGTTGTAGAAGCCGAGCAAGACCCCGCAGTGGCGCCCAGCTACCAATACGCTAAAAAGGGTTTTGACACCTTGCAAGCGATTGTTCACCGTTTGAATCAGGAGGCTTAGTATGGTCAGCCCACTGCTTGCCAAAGCTGCCCAGCAAGGGCGTGAAATTGTTAACGTGACACCCGAACGTGCGGGTTGGACGCATGTTGGTTTCCGGGCAGTTCGTTTGAAGCTGGGCGAAACTGAGACCATGCAAACCGGCAGCCGCGAGCTGTGTTTGGTGGTTTTGACGGGAACGGTCGAAGTTGTTGTCGACTCTCAGACTTTCAGCCATCTGGGTACGCGCAGCAGCGTTTTTGATGAAATTTCACCGGCAGCCGTCTACGTGCCAGCAGGCAAAACCGTCACCGTTCTGGCTGAGAGGGATTCAGAAGTAGCCTTTTGCACTGCACCTGCCGGCACGAAAAATCATCCTGAAAATCATCGTGTAAGAGTGATAGACCCCGCCAGCATGCGCCGCAGCGTGCGCGGTAAAGGCACCAACACCCGTTACATTTGCGACATTTTGCCGCACGATGACCCTACTGCGGACCACTTGCTGGTTGTTGAGGTGGTCACGCCCGCCAGCCATTCGTCCAGCTACCCGCCACACAAACATGACGTGGAGCAGCCGCCGAATGAAACCTTGCTGGAGGAAACCTACTACCACCGGCTCAACCCGCCGCAGGGCTTTGCTTACCAACGTGTGTATACTTACGATAGAAGCATTGACGAAGCCTGCGCTGTGGAGGACCATGATGTCGTCATGGTGCCACGCGGTTACCACCCCGTGACTGCGCCGCACGGCTACGATTTGTATTACCTCAATGTGATGGCGGGCCCGAATCGGTTTTGGGTGTTTAAAAATGACCCAGACCATGAGTGGATGCTGAAATAACAGCGGCCTTATCAAGGCAGTGCATAAAGTTGCTTTTTGCTATATATTAAATAGCAGTATAGACAATAGATACTTCAGCAGGAGTATAATTTTCTTATTTATTTTGTGATTTTTATTATTTCGAGGTTATTCCATGAGTTCATCTGCAGTTACTAATATTGGGCATTACATTTCAGGTCATTTTGTCGCAGGTAAAAATCGTGTGCAAGATGTTTTTAACCCAGCGACCGGCGCCGTGACAGGCCACGTTGCATTGGCCAGCAGCGCCGAGGTCGATGCTGCCGTGGCATCAGCGCAGGCCGCCTTCCCCGCTTGGTCAGACACCCCACCGCTGCGCCGCGCACGCGTGATGTTTAAGTTTTTAGAGCTGTTGAACGCGAATAAAGACAAGCTGGCACACCTCATCACCGCCGAGCACGGCAAGGTGTTTACTGATGCGCAGGGTGAAGTCGCCCGTGGTATCGATATCGTTGAGTTCGCCTGCGGTATGCCACAATTGCTCAAAGGTGATTTCACCGACCAGGTCTCCACCGGCATGGACAACTGGACATTGCGCCAGCCGCTGGGAGTGTGCGCGGGTATCACGCCGTTCAACTTCCCGGTCATGGTGCCGATGTGGATGTTCCCGGTGGCGATTGCTGCGGGCAACACCTTCGTCCTCAAACCCAGTCCGATTGACCCGTCCGCCTCGCTGTTGATGGCCGATTTGTTCAAGCAGGCAGGTCTGCCCGATGGCGTCTTCAACGTGGTGCAGGGCGACAAAGAGGCGGTGGATGCACTCTTGGTGCACCCCGATGTCAAGGCCGTCAGTTTCGTCGGCTCCACGCCGATTGCCAACTACATTTATGAAACTGGCGCGCACCACGGCAAACGGGTGCAAGCCCTCGGTGGAGCGAAAAACCACATGGTTGTCATGCCGGATGCAGATTTGGAGCAATCGGTGGACGCTTTGATCGGCGCGGCTTACGGCTCAGCAGGCGAGCGCTGCATGGCGATATCTGTCGCTGTGCTGGTGGGTGATGTGGCTGACAAAATCATCCCCATGATCGCTGCCCGCGCTAAAACCTTGAAAATCAAAAACGGCATCCACTTGGATGCTGAAATGGGCCCTATCGTGAGCAAAGCGGCTCATGAGCGCATCACGGGCTACATCTCCGCAGGTGAAATGCAGGGCGCTGATTTGCTGGTCGATGGCCGCAAATTCACGGGCAAAGACGCCGGCGCAGGCTCTGAAAATGGTTATTGGATGGGTGGCACGCTGTTTGACAACGTTACCCCAGACATGCGCATCTACAAGGAAGAAATTTTCGGCCCGGTGCTCAGCTGCGTGCGCGTGCCTGACTTTGCCAGCGCGGTCGATTTGATCAACGCGCACGAGTTTGGCAACGGCGTCAGCTGCTACACCAGCGACGGCAATGTGGCACGCGAGTTTAGTCGCCGCATCCAAGTGGGCATGGTCGGCATCAATGTGCCGATCCCTGTACCCATGGCTTGGCATGGTTTTGGCGGGTGGAAACGCAGCCTTTTTGGTGACATGCACGCCTATGGAGAAGAGGGTGTGCGCTTCTACACCAAGCAAAAATCCATCATGCAGCGCTGGTCGTCAAGCATCGCCAAAGGTGCTGAATTTGTGATGCCAACTTCCAAATAAGCTATAAATAATCGAGAATTAGTCGTCTATAGCTAACTGTCAGTTAGCTGTGGTCACTTTCGGGTGTAATACAGCCTATGTCTGAACCAATTTTCGATTACATCATCATCGGCGCCGGTACGGCCGGCTGCCTGCTGGCTAACCGCCTGAGTGCCAATGCCTCCAAGCGCGTTTTGCTCATTGAAGCGGGGCGCAAAGACGATTACCACTGGATTCACATTCCCGTGGGCTACCTCTATTGCATCGGCAACCCACGCACGGATTGGCTTTACAAGACCGAACCAGACCCAGGTTTGAACGGTCGCCAACTGCGCTACCCGCGAGGCAAGGTGCTGGGCGGTAGCAGCAGCATCAACGGCATGATCTACATGCGCGGCCAGGCGCGTGACTATGACCAATGGGCCAAGCTGACGGGTGACGAC
>JAYWCQ010000343.1:0-8746 GCA_043780435.1 Polaromonas sp. | reverse complement strand
GGCTACAGCGATTTTAAGGGCGCGTTTCAAATCGTCCAGCAAATCATCCGGGTCTTCCAGCCCGATGCTGAGGCGGATCGTGCCTTGGGTGATGCCGCCAGCGGCCAGTGCCTCGTCCGTCATGCGGAAATGCGTGGTGCTGGCGGGGTGGATCACCAAACTGCGGCAGTCACCCACATTCGCCAAGTGGCTGAAGATTTTGAGCGCTTCGACGAAGGCTTTGCCTTGCTCGCGGCTGCCTTTGAGGTCAAAGCTGAAGACCGAGCCTGCACCGCGCGGCAGCAGCTTGTTGGCGAGTGCGTGGCTGGGGTGCGATTCCAACATCGGGTGGCCGACGCGGGACACAAAGGGGTGCGCGGTCAAAAATTCAACGACTTTTTGCGTGTTGCTCATGTGCCGCGCCATGCGCAGCGGCAGGGTTTCGATGCCCTGCAAAATCAGCCAGGCGGTGTGCGGGCTCATGCAGGCACCAAAGTCGCGCAGCCCTTCGCGGCGGGCGCGCAGCAAAAACGCACCGACGGTGGATTCTTCGCTGAACACCATGTTGTGAAAGCCGTCGTAGGCCTGCGTCAGCTCGGCGTATTTGCCTGCCGTGCCTGAGCCTTCCCAGTCAAACGAGCCGCCATCAACCACCACGCCGCCAATGACGGTGCCGTGGCCGCTTAAAAACTTGGTGGCCGAGTGGTAGACCAGATCTGCCCCAAAATCCAGCGGCTTCATCAACCACGGGGAGGTGAGGGTGCTGTCCACCAGCAGCGGCACGCCGGCTTCGTGGGCTATTGTCTTGACGGTGGGGATATCCAGCACGTCCAGCCCCGGGTTGCCCACGGTTTCGCCAAAAAAAAGTTTCGTGTTGGGCCGCACCGCCTTGCGCCAACCGTCAATGTCGCGGGGCTTGACGAAAGTCGTCTCAATCCCAAAACGCCGCATCGTGTAGTGCAGCAGATTCTGCGAGCCACCGTACAGCGCGGTGGACGCCACGATGTGCGAGCCCGCGCCCATCAGCGTGGCGACGCTCAGGTGCAGCGCTGCCTGGCCGCTGGCGGTGGTGATGGCGCCAATGCCGCCTTCCAGCGCGGACACCCGCTGCTCCAGTACCGCGTTGGTCGGGTTGCTGATGCGGCTGTAGACGTGACCGGAGCGTTCCAGGTTGAACAGCGCGGCGGCGTGGTCGCTGGACTCAAACACGAAGGAGGTGGTGAGGTGAATCGGCACCGCCCTGGCACCCGTCACCGGGTCGGGTGATGCGCCTGCGTGCAGGGCGAGGGTGTCAAAACTGGGGTCTGAATAGCCGGGCATTTAAATTTCCTCTACTTTTACTAAATTAGCTACAGCCTACATGGTATCTAGTTGATATTTACTTACGAATAAACTTATCGATAGCTATGCACAAGGCGGCATTGTGGGCTATATTATTCTCATTAGTTACACATTTTCCATCTTCTTACATAGGAGCTCATCATGAAAGTTAGCGACATTCTTCGCGTCAAAGGCAGCACGCTTTACACCTGCACCCCAGAAGACAGTTTATCCAGCGCGGTAAGCCTGATGGCAGACAACGACATTGGCTCTTTGGTGGTGATATCGCACGGCAAAGTCGTCGGTATGTTGACGTTTCGCGAGGTGATCAAGTCAGTCGTCAAAAACAGTGGCAGCATTGGCGACACCACTGTTTGGCGTGCTATGGACAATGGCCCGTTGACCTGCACGTTAGAGACGGAGTTGGACGAAGTGCGCCGCATGATGCTTGATCGTCACGCCCGCTACCTACCCGTTATGGACAAAATGATGCTGATGGGTGTGATCAGTTTTTACGACGTTGCTAAAGCGGTTGTAGATAGTCAAAATTTCGAAAACAAAATGCTCAAAGCCTACATCAACGACTGGCCGGCGAATGATCAGAATCAAAGTTTGAGTTGAGCCCTAGGGCTTACCCTTGGTTTGCGTGAATATCCATCAAACTTGACCCGAGTCAATCATTTTTTAGTCAACATGCGAGAGTATGAGCACGTTATTAAAGAGTCGGTGTACTTAACCGATTTGAACTGAATCGATCAACTATTTAAGTCTGGAGACTTTTTCATGAAACGTTTTACAAAAACACAATCTGTATTTAAAAAAACCATCACCGCCATCTTGGCTGCTGGCGCGTTCGCAGCTGTTATGACACCGGCGCAGGCAGCTTGGGAGCCTACAAAACCGGTCGAATTCGTCGTGCCAGCTGGTACGGGCGGTGGTGCTGACCAAATGGCACGTTTGATTCAGGGCATCGTCATCAAGCACAAGCTGATGAAAGAGCCGATGATTGTGGTGAACAAATCTGGCGGCGCGGGTGCTGAGGGCTTCTTGGGTATGAAAGAGGCTAAGGGCGATCCGCACAAAATCATCGTTACGCTGTCCAATTTGTTCACAACGCCTTTGGCTACTGGTGTGCCATTCAACTGGAAAGATATGACACCAGTTACCATGATGGCGTTGGACCAGTTTGTACTGTGGGTCAGTGCTGATACGCCTTACAAAACAGCAAAAGAGTATTTTGCTGCTGTTAAAGCTGCAGGACCTAGCAAAATGAAAATGGGTGGTACAGGTTCTAAGCAAGAAGACCAAATTTTGACCGTTGGTATCGAAAAAGCGACTGGCACCAAGTTCATTTACGTGCCCTTCAAAGGCGGTGGCGAGGTCGCTGTGCAATTGGTGGGTAAGCATATTGATTCCACTGTGAACAACCCGATCGAAGCGGTTGCACAGTGGCGTGCCAACCAGTTGCGCGCTCTGTGCGTGTTCGACGATACGCGTATGCCGTACAAAGCTAAAGTGACTGATACGCAGTCTTGGAATGACATTCCTACATGTCAAGAGGCTGGTGTTCCAACTAATTATGTGATGTTGCGTGGTATCTTTATGGCACCAGGCGTGACCAAAGACCAAACAGATTTCTATGTCAACATGATGAAGAAAGTGCGCGAAACCCCTGAGTGGAAAGATTACATGGAAAAAGGCGCGTTCAACCAAACAGCCTTGACAGGTGATGCATTCGTTAAGTGGTTAACTGCTAACGAAACTATCCACCGTGATTTGATGAAAGAAGCAGGCTTTCTTGCCAAGTAAATCTGCAATACGGTAAATAAGCAAAGTATTTAAACCGTATTTTTATAATATTTTCTAAATGAAACGACCAAAGGTTCACTGTGAGGTGAGTCTTTGGTTGTTCGTAAGAACCTATTTTTCTAAGACAAATATTTCAGCCTGGATGTAAGATGACTAACAAGAACGAAAACGATAGTGAAGTACAGCGTCAAGGCGTTGCAACTTATAAAGTAGAGGCCGTAGTTGCCTTTTTGATACTTGTCATGGGTATCACTGTTGCATTTGGCAGCTGGAAATTGGGCGCCGGCTGGACGACGGACGGTCCAGGCGCTGGTTATTTTCCGTTTTACATTGGTATTTTTCTGTCTATAGCAGGCTTAGGCGTAATGTACCAGTCACTATTTAGCAAAGACAAAAACACGGATATCTTTGTTGACAATGAGCAACTCAAGTTGGTACTGTCGGTCTTTATCCCAGCATGCATTTACGTGCTAGGCGTGCAGTTCTTCGGCTTATATGTAGCCTCAGTTATCTACATCGCGCTATTCATGATCATTCTGGGCAAGTTTTCGAAAGTAAAAAGCATAGCAACTGCAGTGATCATCGTCGTTCTTTTCTTCTTAATGTTTGAAGTTTGGTTCAAGGTGCCATTGTTCAAAGGAAGCATCGACCTTTTGGCTTTTATGGGCTACTAAGTTCCACTGAAGTTTTCTACAGATGTTCCTAATACGTCAATAGAAATCACGTAACTAAATTTTTAATGAATAACAAATACTGGAAGAGACAATGGAAGAACTAAACGCACTATTTCACGGCTTCAGTGTCATATTGACGCCTATGAACATGCTCTTGATGTTTGTAGGAATTATTTTGGGCGTCTTGATTGGCGTACTACCAGGCTTGGGTGGCGCAAATGGCGTGGCTATTTTGCTACCATTGACCTTCACGATGTCGCCAACTTCGGCGATTATCATGCTGTCATGCCTTTACTGGGGTGCACTCTTCGGTGGCGCCATCACTTCCATTTTATTCAATATTCCAGGTGAACCGTGGTCTGTGGCGACCACGTTTGATGGTTACCCCATGGCACAACAAGGCCGGGCTGGCGAGGCACTCACAACAGCCTTCACTTCTTCATTTATCGGTGCTTTAGTCGCAGTGGTCATGATTACCTTCATGGCACCACTGGTTGCGAAATTTGCACTCAAGTTTGGTCCGCCTGAATACTTTGCGGTTTACTTGCTGACGTTTTGCAGCTTTGTGGGAATGGGCAAAGGTTCACCGTTCAAAATTTTGGCATCGATGACCATTGGCTTTGCACTAGCGGCCGTCGGTATGGATACGGTAACTGGTCAACTTCGTTTGACATTTGGCTTCCCTGATTTGATGCGCGGTTTTGACTTTTTGATCGGTGTTATCGGCTTGTTCGGTATAGGCGAAATCTTGCAATCCATGGAAGAAGGCTTGAAGTTTCAAGGTAAGAGCGGCAAGATTGATTCAAAAATCGTTTTGGCCACTTGGAAGAAATTGCCACAATACTGGATGATTTCTTTGCGCAGTTCCTTGGTCGGCATCTGGATGGGTATTACTCCAGGCGGTGCAACCCCAGCATCTTTCATGAGCTATGGTTTGGCCAAGAAAATGTCCAAGAACGGCTCTAAGTTTGGTACAGGCCAAATTGAAGGTGTGATCGCGCCTGAAACTGCCGCACACGCTGCTGGAACTGCCGCATTGTTGCCGATGTTGGCTCTAGGAATTCCTGGCTCACCTACAGCAGCCGTGCTGTTGGGCGGTTTGTTGATTTGGGGCTTGCAACCTGGGCCACTGCTGTTCGTTGAGCAAAAAGACTTCGTCTGGGGCTTGATTGCCAGTATGTATTTGGGTAACTTGGTTGGCTTGATCGTGGTATTGTCCACCGTGCCATTGTTTGCTTCGATTCTGCGCATTCCGTTTTCCATCATTGCGCCCGTCATCATTGTGATTTGTGCCATTGGCGCCTATACTGTTCACAGCGCCATGCTGGATATTTGGTTCATGATGGGCTTTGGTGTAATCGGCTATTTGTTTAAGAAGCTGGATTACCCCTTAGCACCGCTGGTCTTGGCTTTGGTGTTGGGCGACAAAGCAGAAGACTCATTCCGCCAAGCGATGCTGGTATCACAAGGTGAACTGGGTATTTTGTGGTCTAACCCATTGGTTGGCACGATTTCTACATTGGCGATTGGCTTGCTATTATGGCCACTGTTGTCGAAATTAATCGCTAAAGTACGACCACCAAAGAAGAATGAGTTTGCTGTAGAGCAACCAGTCGACTGATCGAATCAGCTACGCTCTAAAAAAAATCCCGCTCTGCAGTCATGCACAGCGGGATTTTTATTGGGAAAAATTAAAAACCGCTGTTTAAATTTTGCCTTTTTGTTTGAGTCGGCTCAGCGTTTCAGCCGAAAGGTTCAAATAAGAAGCCAGTTCTTTTTTTGGCAATCGTTCAAACAGTTCGGGTTGCTTTCGCATGAAGCGGTTCACACGGCCTGGCGCATCTAGCAAATGCAAAGTGATGGTATGCGCCATGATTTCACTCATCAATCGCATCACGCTGTATTCAAATGAAGCTTTGATACTTGGATGCTTATCCATAAACGCCACCCACTGCGGCAGCGGCAACTTGGCGACTCGCGCTTTGGTGACGGAGACAATGCTATAGGGCGTAGGCGAGCCTAAGCGCCAAGCAGCGTAGCTGGTTTCCATGTCGCGTTCATCAGAAAACCGCAAAATCATTTCTTTGGCTTGGTCGTTTGAAACCACGCGTTTCAAAATGCCGTCCAACACAAAATATTGTTCCATATCGTGCACGCCTTGGTGCAACAAAAAGTCACCTTTTGGGCAGTCAACCACGACAAGAAGTTGCTCTAATTCCTTGCGTTCGGAATCAGTGAGTTCACTCAGAACGGCGTTTTGCGTCAGTTGTACCCGAATGACATTTTTTTCGGGATGTTTCTCAATGGAAGACATGAAGTTATTGACCACGGTCAATGGAAGAGTTCTATTAGCCTTCTATGATAACCCATCATTATCTATGAAGAGACTTTCAATATGACAACAGACAACACAAGCACCGAAACCATTGATGGTTTTCAACTCGTCATCGATGCGCTTAAGCTCAATGGCATTAAAAACATTTACTGTGTGCCAGGTATTCCTATCACCGATTTGTCACGCAAGATGCAAAAAGAAGGCTTGCGCGTCATCTCTTTTAGGCATGAGCAGCATGCTGGCTATGCAGCATCAGCAGAAGGCTTTTTGACCAAGCTTCCCGGCATTGCGTTGACCGTGTCTGCCCCCGGCTTTTTGAATGGCTTGACGGCTTTGACCAATGCCACGACCAACTGCTTTCCTATGATTTTGATCAGCGGTTCGTCTGAGCGCGAAATCGTCGATTTGCAGCAGGGTGACTACGAAGAAATGGACCAGCTGGCGATTGCCAAACCGCTGTGCAAAGCTGCTTTCCGCGTGTTGCATGCTGAAGACATTGGTGTAGGTATCGCTCGCGCCATTCGCGCTGCGGTGTCTGGCCGTCCTGGTGGCGTGTATCTAGATTTGCCCGCCAAGTTGTTGCCGCAAGAAATGCCGGTTGAGGCGGGTCGGGCTTCTTTGATCAAGGTGGTGGATGCTGCGCCTGCGCAAATTCCTTCAAATGAGAGTATTCAGCGTGCCATTGACTTGTTGAAAAATGCCAAGCGCCCGTTGATTATTTTGGGAAAAGGTGCTGCCTATGCTCAAGCGGACGACGCTGTGAAAGCATTGATCGAGACCAGCGGTATTCCCTACCTGCCTATGTCTATGGCCAAAGGTTTGCTGCCTGACACGCATGCGCAATGCGCGTCCGCAGCGCGCTCTTATGTGTTGGCCGAGGCTGACGTGGTGATGCTCATCGGCGCGCGTTTGAACTGGTTGTTGTCGCACGGCAAAGGCAAAACTTGGGGTGGTAAAACACCTGCGAATGCTGGCGAAACGCGTCAGTTTATTCAAATCGATATTTCTCCAACCGAAGCAGACAGCAATGTGGCCATTGCAGCCCCTGTGGTGGGTGACATTGGCTCCTGCGTGGCCGAGTTGACCAAAGCCATGAAAGCCGGCAATGTGCCAAAAGCAAGTGCCGATTGGACTGGCCCTATCTATGACAAGCGCGACACCAATGTGGCCAAAATGGCGCAATCGTTGACGCTGAACCCTAGCCCTATGAACTACCAAAGTTCATTGGCGGTGATTAAAAAGACCCTCAAAGACTTCCCAGATACGATTTTGGTCAACGAAGGCGCGAATGCACTGGACTTCACCCGCAGCATTGTCGATATGTACAAACCGCGCAAGCGCTTGGATGTGGGCACTTGGGGCATTATGGGCATCGGCATGGGCTTCTCGGTCGCTGCCGCGGTGACGACTGGAAATCAAGTGCTGGCGGTTGAGGGCGACAGCGCCTTTGGCTTCAGCGGAATGGAAGTAGAAACCGTTTGCCGCTACAAGTTGCCCGTTTGTATCGTGATCATGAACAACAACGGCATTTACAAAGGCACAGACAAAAACCTGAGCGGTGGCGACGACATGGCACCCACTCTGTTTGTCAAAGACGCCCGTTATGACCTGATGATGCGAGCCTTTGGCGGCGTTGGCGTGACTGCCAAAACACCGGCGGAGTTGGAGGCAGCGATTCAAACCGCGTTCGCCTCACGTTTGCCAACTTTGATCAATGCCGTGATTGACGAAACAGCCGGCACAGAAAGCGGACGTATTACCAGCTTGAACCCGACAGCTGCAAAGAAGAAGTAAATACTTCAACCCATTCAAATTTAATTCATTAAAGTTATTTCAACAGGAGCACAGAAAAATGAGCAATAAACCACTAGCTGGCATCAAAATTATCGACTTTACCCACGTCCAAGCAGGCCCGGCATGCACCCAAATGTTGGCATGGTTTGGTGCGGACGTTATCAAGGTCGAGCGCCCAGGCTCTGGCGACGTGACACGTGGTCAGTTGCGTGACATGCCTGATGCAGACGCGCTGTACTTCACCATGTTGAACTCCAACAAACGCGGCTTGACCTTAGACACCAAGCAGGCTGCGGGTAAAGAAGTGCTAGAGCGTTTGATCAAAGAATCCGACGTGATGGTCGAAAACTTCGGCCCAGGCGCTTTGGACCGCATGGGCTTCACATGGGAGCACATCCAATCGCTCAACCCAGGCATGATTTTGGCGTCTGTCAAAGGCTTTTCTGACGGCCACCACTACGAAGACCTGAAAGTTTATGAAAACGTGGCTCAGTGCGCTGGCGGTTCAGCTTCTACCACTGGCTATTGGAAAGGTGAAAACTCTGGCCCTACCATTTCTTCAGCCGCTTTGGGTGACAGCAACACCGGAATGCACCTAGCCATTGGTATTTTGACAGCCTACATTGGCCGTCAAAAAACGGGCAAAGGTCAAAAAGTTGCTGTATCAATGCAAGACGCCGTGTTGAATCTCTGCCGCGTGAAAATGCGCGACCAGCTGCGTTTGGACAAGGTTGGTTACTTGGAAGAGTACCCACAGTACCCGCACGAAATGGAAGCTTTCAAAGATGGCGTTGTGCCACGTGGTGCGAATGCAGGCGGCGGCGGTCAGCCAGGT
>JAYWCQ010000342.1:0-2959 GCA_043780435.1 Polaromonas sp. | reverse complement strand
CGAAAACCTCAAAGTCAAACAAACCGTGTTGAGCGAGATTGAAGCCATGGTCGCGGTTGATGCCGTTTTGGTCAGCAACACCTCGTCGTTGTCTGTCACATCCATCGCCGGTGGCTTGAAGCGCCCTGCCCAATTCGCAGGCTTCCACTTTTTCAACCCTGTGCCGGTGATGAAGGTGGTCGAGGTGATTGGCGGCCTGAAAACCGACCCCACCATTTGCGCCAAACTCTCAGCCTTCGCCCAGCAAATGGGGCACAAAGCGGTGCAGGCGGCTGACACGCCTGGCTTCATCGTCAACCACGCGGGGCGCGGTTTTGGCACCGAGGCGTTGCGGATTGTGAGCGAGGGCGTGGCCGATTTTGTGACCATTGACCGCATTTTGCGTGACCAAGCGGGCTTCAAGCTCGGGCCGTTTGAGCTGATGGATTTGACCGCGCTGGACGTGTCGCATCCGGTGATGGAGTCGATTTACCACCAGTATTTTGAAGAGCCGCGCTACCGACCAAGTGTGATTACCGCGCAGCGCCTCGCTGGCGGCGTGCTGGGGCGCAAAACCAACGCGGGCTTTTACGATTACAAAGATGGCGTGGCGGTGATTCCGCCTGAGCCATCTGTGCCAGTTGTCGCCGAGATGCCGCCGGTTTGGGTATCGCCACGCGCCTCGCGCCGATCTGAGTTGCTACAGTTGCTGAAAGACTTGGGCGCGACGATTGAAACCGGCGCATCGCCGTCCATGCACGCGCTCACCATCGTCGCACCACTGGGTTTTGACATCACCACCGTCGCCGTGGTGGAGCGCTTAGACCCAAGCCGCACCGTCGGCATCGACATGATGGTTGACGATGCCGCAACCAAACGCCGCGTGCTGGCCACCAACCCCGCCACACGTGCAGACATGCGCGACGCCGCCCACGCCCTCTTCGCCCGCGACGGTAAAGCGGTGAGCGTGATTCGTGACAGCGGTGGCTTTGTGACGCAGCGGGTGGTGAGCACCATTGTCAACATCGCGGCTGACATTTGCCAGCAGTCCGTTTGCAGCCCGCAAGATTTAGAAACAGCTGTTACTCTGGGCCTTGGCTATCCCCAAGGACCGCTGGCGATGGGCAATATGTATGGCCCAACCAATGTGCTGGAAGTGCTGTTCAACATGCAAACCGTCTACGGCGACCCGCGCTATCGCCCAAGCCCCTGGCTGCGCCGCCGTGGGGCGATTGGTTTGTCGTTGTTACATACAGAGGAATAAAACTCATGCCCGCAGAACTCAAAAGCACCAGCCACGGCTTAACCATGGTGCTGACCATCAGCAACCCCGAGAATCGCAATGCGCTGGGGCCTGAAATCTACGCCGCTGGCATTGAGGCGCTGAACGCGGCTGAATCCAGCCCTGAGGTGCGCAGCGTCATCATCACCGGAGCCAACACCCCTACCGGCCCCGCCTTTTGTGCGGGGGGCGACTTGCGCCGCATGCTGGAGAGGCGCCAGCAACCGGCAGAGGTGCAAGCCGCCAGCATTGAGGCGTTGAACAGCTGGATAGAGGCGATTCGTGCCTTCCCCAAGCCCGTGATCGCAGCGGTTGAGGGCGCGGCCGCAGGGGCGGGGTTTTCACTGGCTCTGGCTTGTGACTTCATAGTTTCCGCACAAAATGCGGTGTTTTTGATGGCTTATAGCAACGTTGCCCTGTCCCCAGACGGCGGTGGTAGCTGGTTTTTAGCCAACTCCCTGCCGCGCCAACTGGTCACCGAATTGTTGATGTGTGGCAACAAGTTAGATGCGACACGCTTGCACGCCTTAGGGTTCATTAACCGCGTGGTTAATCAAGGAACAGCGCTGACAGAAGCCTTGGCTTTGGCCGAAACGCTGAACGCCAGAGCGCCCAACTCGCTGGCCAGCTGCAAAGAATTGGTCAACGAAGCCGCCAACAACACCCTGCCCACGCATTTGAAACTTGAGCGCAACCATTTCGTGGCAAACGTGCGGCACAACAATGCAGAAATTGGGATTGCGGCGTTTTTGAGTAAGACGACGCCGAAGTACAAATAATCTGACCCAATATGCTATATTTTTTATAGCGTATTGGGTAATAAATACGCCGTCTGAAGGTGTAATTATTGTCTTTTACCCAACTCTAAAGTCCAGTAGTACTGGTGAGTAGCAGCAGGGTTGTATTTACAACTAACCCCAACATTTACGTAAACGGCTGTCATGATTGCCTCACAATGACCGAGTGTGCTACTCATCCAACCCTCACCGTTGGGATTGAAAAACACTTCATTGACGCTAGTTTGCCCGCCCGCTATGTTTTCACCGGCGAATGCGTAGTTATATCCGGCAGCAGGCACGCGCTGACGTAAGCTTGTGCCATCAGAGCCAGTGTGACTAAAGAAATTATTTGTTGCCATGTCAGTGGAATGTCTAGCAGCGGCACTTTCTAACTGCCCATCCCAAGATAAAGAACCCACAGCAGGATATGTCACACCGTTGCAAACTTTAGGCGACGAACGTACGCTGTTGATCGTACTAACAACTCCAGACTTGTAATCTCCAAACGGACATTCTGCTGCAGTCAGCGTAGGTGCCGGAACTGGCGTTGTAGTTGGCGTCGCAGACGGTGTTCCTGACGGTGTAGGCGTCGCTGAAGGCGTTCCAGTCGGCGTTGGGGTGGCAGATGGGGTGCTTGTAGGCGTCGGGGTCGGGGTGGACGTTGAAGTCGATGATCCGCCGCCACCGCAGGCTGTCACAGTCATACTTAGCGCCACGACCCATGCACTCAATGGTGTTTTAGTCGGTTTGATCGGTGTCATATTGCTTAGAAATGAATTTATACTATATTTTAGGCTATGTCAACGTTCGTCAAACCAGCTGTCAGCAACAAATGAATTGTCCGGTTTCTAGCAAGTAATCTGTCCGGTTTGTGGAGGTGAAATGAACCATCCCCCCATCAGCCGGGCCCGCTACCTGC
>JAYWCQ010000341.1:0-9621 GCA_043780435.1 Polaromonas sp. | reverse complement strand
CAACATCGTCGCCCTGCCAAGCGAATTTCAAGTTCACGATCTTGAAAAATACCAACAAAACCGCCGCCGCGCCCGTGGCGTCATGGCCACCAGCAACGTACCAGACTTTGCCGCCTATGTTGAGGACAACAAAGAACCCGGCGCGTGCGTCTTCATTCAGCAGGACAAAATGACAGCGATCGCCGTGCTAAACCTAGGCACACCCGACGCACCCGGCCACACCGACAACCGCGCCGAGCTGCTGCCTAAAAAGACTGCCGCATACACAGCACTCAAAGTCACCGCCAACGGCGTAGCCTGCAGCCAACAAAAGATCGCAGAGTTTTTGGAAGACTGGCCGGCACAAATCACCTGCTTCAACGACGCCGGCGTAATCACGCCCCCCAAAGCCATCGCCGCCATCCGCAAAATCACCATCGAAAACCTGAAAAAGCTGGAAAACAGCGAAGCCCAGCTCAGCGCCAGCAGAAGCGCTTTTGAAAGCGTGACCGCCACCAGCACCGAGCCATTGCCAACGACGATCTATTTCAAAACCGTGCCCTACCACGGCCTGCAAGAGCGTGACTTTGTGCTGCGCCTGGGCATCCTCAGCGGTGGCGACAAACCCGCCGTCAACCTGCGCATCATCAACCAAGAGCAGCACGACGAAGACATGGCGATTGAGCTGGCCGACTTGGTCAAAGCCGCCATCACCGACCTGCCGGTGTTGATCGGCGAATACGCGGCGAAAAGCTAAGCGCCCACCACACAGCACCATGACAGCCCTCTACCTCCTAATAAGCACCCTGTCCTTGGTGTTCTGCCTTGGCCTGCAAAGCCAGTTTGTCAACAACGGCCACTTTATAGCCGCCTTTGCCAACTCGCTCGCCATAGGCTCAGCCAACTTGGTGCTGTTCAAACTCGCCCCTGACGCCACCCCGCTGGAGTCCCTAGCCTACATCGCCGGCGGCCCCATTGGCATTGTGTTGAGTATGTACTTTTACCGCTGGCGCTATAAAAAGCCAGATCAAGAAGCGTATTAAGCTCTAGCCGGCGTATTTAATGCCTAAGCAGCTATTAAAAGCATAGTGAATTTAACATGACAAAACCCCAAACCCCCCGCAAATTCACCCGCGTCCTATGGACACCGGAAGAAGAAGCCTACCTGCGCCTGCACTACGCCGGCACCAAAACGCAGACTATCGCCGACCACCTGGGCCGCAGCTTGGGCAAGGTTTACGCCAAGGCTGACTGCATGGACCTGAACAAATCCCCTGCCTTCATGGCCAGCGAAGCCTCGGGGCGCATGCGGCGGCCTCTGCACGGCGGCAAGGCGCATTGGTTCAAGCCGGGGCACACCAGCCACAACAAAGGCATGAAGGGCGTGTGCTACCCCGGCAGTGAAAAAGGCCATTTCAGCAAAGGCAACCGCCCACACAACTACAAAGAAGTCGGCAGTTTGCGCATCAATTCTGAGGGTTATATCGACATCAAACTTGCCGATGGCTTCCACCAGTGGTTCCTGCTCGCCCGCTACAACTGGTTTATGCACACCGGCCATTGGACAGCCAGCAACGAATGCATCTGGTACAAAAACGGCGACAAGCACGATGTTGACTTTCCAAACCTAGAGCTGATCACCCGCCGCGAACACATGCAGCGCACCACCCTGCACCGCCTGCCCCCTGAGATGGTGCAAGTCATCCTGCAGCGTGGCCGCCTGAACCGCGCGATCAACAGCCTGACCCAGTTTCAAACCGATATGCAAACCCAAGGAGCCACCGCATGACCACCGAAGCCACCACAACCACCGCCACCGCCCCGCACATCTCAGACATCCGCGTCATCATGGCCGAGCAGCTGCGGGCGCTGCGCAACGCATCGCCCGAGACGTTGGAGTCCGAGCTCAAGCGCAGCAAAGCCGTCAGCGAGCTCTCACAAACCATGATCAACAGCGCCAAGGTTGAGATTGACTACCTGCAGGTCACCAAACAAGTGCATTCACCCTTTTTGGAAGTGCCACCCGCCATCCACACCGGCACCCTGCCGGCGCCACAACTGCAAAACGTCCTAGGCATTGCCAATGATGACAAAGTGCAAGTCACCCGCACCACATGGCAAGACGTGGCCACCAAAGGCAACCGCAAATGATCACCCCAGGCATGAACCGCCAACAGCGTCGCGCCGCTATCAAACAAGCCCGCCACGCGCCGCCACGCACTTTTGAGCTGGCCGCCGGCCTGCGCTTGCTGCACAACGCACGGCCTTATGACGAAGATGAAATGGTCAACGAACACACCTACACCCGCGAGTGTTTCAAGCGGCTGCTTACCGGCCAAGGCACCGAGCCCGACTTTGACCGCGTGGGCATGATCTTGAACTGCGGCCTCATCCGCGCTGAACAGATCGACAAAAAGCTAGTCTGGTCCATGCAAGCCGCCGGCAACGCCATGGCCCGCATGAAAGAGCGCTACCTCAATGGGCACAACTTTGGCTTTGACGCCCAAGGCTTAGAGGACACCCGCATTGCGCTGGATGACTTCGAAGTCATCATGGACGCCAGCAGCCCGCTACAAATGAAAGCCGCCATCCAAGAAGCCTGCAGCCGCATCATGGGTGGCGAGGTTTTGACGATGGCTGATTTGAGGCAAGCCGCATGAGCGACCCCAAACACCCCACCAACCAGCGCTGGGAGCTGTTCGACCCCGCCAGCCACCCACCACCCCAAGGCGTCAGCCTGCTGCTCATCAACAACGGCGGCGTGCTGATCATCAGCAACTGGTACGCCGGCGCACTCGCTTGGGGTTACAAACCCTCCATTCCTCAATCTGTGAAAGACCGCATCCAATGACATCCCGCCCCATCCTATTCAACGCCCCCATGGTTCGCGCCTTGCTTGTTGGCAGCAAGACGCAGACGCGGCGGATCGTAAAGCCGCGGCCAGCTGGCATCACAAATGATGGCATCCCATTTCGGTTTACCCCACAAGACGGGGAACTTGGGAGGCTTGGCGAAATTATTCGCTGCCCTTACGGCCAAGTTGGCGACCAACTTTGGGTGCGTGAGACGTGGTGCGATGTGTACGGCTCAGGCGGCAACGAACGTCGCCGAAAGAAAGAAGTCATGTACCGCGCAGATGGCGAGACCGACCCGAACGTGGTGCCGCGCTGGACACCATCCATACACATGCCCCACTGGGTCAGCCGCATCACCCTTGAAATCACAGGCGTGCGGGTTGAGCGGTTGCAGGATATTAGCGAGGCTGATGCTTTGGCCGAGGGCATTATTCAACTTCCTGACGGCGGTTATTCAGTAGCCGACACCAGACACTACAGCGATCACCCCGCAGAGAGCTACGCCTCCCTCTGGGAATCCCTCAACGGCGCAGGCTCTTGGGACTTGAACCCTTGGGTTTGGGTGATTGAATTTAAGAAAGTGAAGTCATGAACCAAGTAATCGCCAAACAAAAAACCAATGCAGAATTGGCAATGTGGCTTGAAGGTCTGTCGTCGGGCGACCGTATTTATCATACCGACTACCCAAATTTTCGCGTGGCAGCACAGCGCTTGCTTAACACAACCAAGCCCGATTGTATTTTTACCCTGTGCGCCGACGACTCGCCAACACCAAACACGCTTGAAAGTAGCTGTGATGGCGACGTTCTTTGGTACATGGGCAACCCTGGCGAAAATACATTGCCTAAATTTTGCTGGCACTGCGGTTGTGCTGTAAAGGTGAAAAAATGACCGACACCACCGAAAAAACCCGCCAGCAGCTTTGCGCTGCGCTGGGCATCAGCGAATCTACGGTGCGGCGGTTGGAGGCTGTGGGGTTGCCGTACACGCCGGTGGGGGCAAAATCGAAGCGCTACAATCTGGCCGAGTGCAAAGCGTGGCTCAAAAACAACCAAAACAGACTATGTCAATCACCACAGACACCGCCGGCCAAAAACACATCCACCTTATGGTCGGCGGCAAGCGCCTTCACCGACGCGTCCCGAAAGGTACATCTGCGGGTGATGCCAAGCGCCTAGAAGCCCAATTGCGGGGGGCGCTAGGCCGCAAGCAGGTCAACATCCCGCACGACCCCGCCATGAACACGGTGATGGCGCTCTATGTCGAGCACGCCGCTAAACTTCGCAGCGACACCACCAGCACCCACCACGCCCAGCGCATCGGTGCATGGACCGACAAATACACCGCCAGCCAAGCGCGAGAGTGCGCCGCCCACATTATCAAAGACATGGCCGGCGCATACGCCCCCGCCACCATCAACCGCAGCCTAGCCACCCTCAAAAAAGGTTTGGCACTGGCTTGGGAGCACAATCTCACCGAAGAAAACTACGGCTTGCGCATCAAGTCGCTGCCCTTGAACAACAAACGCGAAGTCTTTTTGTCGCCAGAAGAAGTGCAATCAATTGCACAGCATTGCAGCCCGCAAGCCAAAGCGGTGATCTGGGCGGCATTGTTGACCGGTGCCAGACGCGGCGAACTGTTTTTGATCCGCGCCGAACACATCAGCCAAGACACGATTGAAATACCCGCCAGCCACACCAAAACCCTGAAGAGCCGCGTCATTCCCATCGTGCCGGCGCTGCGGCCGTGGCTGGACCAATTTCCGCTGACCATGAAACCGGAAGGCATCAAAAGCGCCTTTCGCCGCGCCCGTGAAGCTGCCGGCATGCCACACGTCCATTTTCACGACCTGCGTCACAGCTGCGCCAGCATCTTGATCAGCCTGGGCGTTGACCTGTACACCATCAGCAAAATCCTAGGCCACAGCAACGTGCAAACCACCCAGCGCTACGCCCACCTGCAGGTCGAGCAACAGCGCACGGCGCTAGACAAACTCAGCCACCTGGTCATCAACACCGACACCACCACAACCCCCAAACGCAAAAAAACCGCTTAGAACTAAATCAAGCGGCTTTTGAACAACTTTTCATGAAAATTACACCGAAAATTACACCGTTTTTAAATTGCTATTTTATTTATAGCAACAAACCCATGTAAATTGGTGGGCAGTACAAGTTTCGAACTTGTGACCCCTGCAGTGTGAATGCAGTGCTCTACCCCTGAGCTAACCGCCCTGAATCTGGTTCATCAGTATAGCCTTTGATTATACATACTTTACGCGCACTTAGGCAGGCTGGGGCGTTGTACGCCACACGGTTTTGCCTTTGCTGGCTTTGTCAATCTGGCACAGCACGTCTTCATGCGCGGCGGTTTCATGGTCGTTGGCCAAGAGCACATCTAGCTTGAAGTTGCTCAAATCGATGTGAATCACCGTCCCATCAGCGCTTTGCCCGGCGGTACCATCAATCAGCAATGCGTCTTGTCCGCGCGTGAGGTTGATGTAAACATCGGCCAGCAGTTCAGCGTCCAGCAACGCACCATGCAAAGTGCGGCCTGAATTGTCCACGCCAAGGCGATCACACAACGAATCCAAGGAATTGCGCTTGCCTGGGTACATTTCTTTGGCCATGACCAAGGTGTCGGTCACGCTGGCCACAAAGCCTTTGAAAGACGGCTTACCAACTAACTCTAGCTCTTTGTTCAAAAAGCTCAAGTCAAACGGTGCGTTGTGGATGATGATTTCTGCGCCTGCGCAAAATTCCAAGAATTCTTCAACAACTTCAGGAAACTTGGGTTTGTCTTTTAAAAATTCACTGCTGATACCGTGCACCTTCAGCGCGTCTTCATGGCTCTCACGCTCTGGGTTGAGGTAGAAATGCTTGTTGTTTCGGGTCAGCTTGCGGTTGATCAGCTCCACGCAGCCGATTTCAATGACGCGGTCACCATTGGCAGCGGATAAACCCGTTGTTTCGGTGTCCAGGAAGATTTGACGCATACAAGTTCGCCCTTAGTGGTTCTCTTTGGCATGGTTGATGGAGTATTTCGGAATCTCCACCGTCACAGCGGTTTGTGCCAAGATGGCTTGACAGCTCAGGCGCGAGTTGGGCTCTAGACCCCATGCGCGGTCTAGCAAATCGTCTTCTTCTTCGTCCGTCTCGCCCAGTGACGCAAAGCCTTCGCGCACGATGACGTGGCAAGTTGTGCAGGCGCGGCTCATGTCGCAGGCGTGTTCGATGTTGATTTTGTTGTCCAACAAAGCTTCACATATCGACGTGCCAGCGGGCGCGGTGATGGTGGCGCCATCGGGGCAATATTCAGCGTGGGGAAGGATGGTGATGGTTGTCATGACTGGAACTCTTTACATAGTTTCTACAAATATTTATCGACTAAATATTTTCAATATTCTTGCCTGCTAAGGCTTTGGCGATGCCGCTGTTCATACGCATCGCAGCAAAAGCTTCGGTCGCTTTGGCTAAATCCGTCGTGGCGGCCTCCACCACTGCCGCATCGTCCACCTCTTTTGCTATCAATAATGCATCTATTGAGGCTCGTATCATGTCGGTCTCAGCTTTATTCAGCAGATGACCGTCGATATCCATGGCACTTTGCGTGGCCAAAACCATGCGGTCGGCATCGACGCGGGCTTCTATCAGTGCACGGCTCTTCATGTCTTGCTGGGCGGTGCTGAAGCTGTCTTTCAGCATGGTGGCAATTTGGTCGTCGCTCAGCCCATAAGACGGTTTCACTACAATGTTAGATTCAACACCGCTGGCCAATTCCTTCGCCGCCACGCTGAGTAATCCATCCGCATCGACCGTGAAAGTGACCCGAATCTTCGCGGCACCGGCTGCCATAGGTGGGATACCACGCAGCTCAAACCGCGCCAAACTCCGGCAATCGGCCACCAAATCGCGCTCGCCCTGCACCACATGCAGCGCCAAAGCGGTTTGGCCGTCTTTGTAGGTGGTGAAATCTTGCGCCATAGCAGTGGGAATCGTCTGGTTGCGCGGCACAATGCGTTCGGCCAAGCCGCCCATGGTTTCTATGCCGAGGCTGAGCGGAATCACATCCAGCAGCAGCAAGTCCCCTGCCCCATTGTTGCCAGCCAGCTGGTTCGCTTGAATCGCCGCACCCAAGGCGACCACTTCATCCGGGTTCACATTGGTCAGCGGCGGTTTACCAAACAGGTTTTCGACTGCTTGCTGGATGTGCGGCATGCGCGTGCTGCCGCCCACCATGACCACGCCCTTGATCTCGTCTTTACTTAACTTAGCGTCACGTAAGGTTTTTTTGACGGCGATGATGGTTTTATCGGTCAAATGCTGGGTTGCTTTGACAAACTGCTCTTTGGAGAGCATAAAATCAGCTGTAGCCGACGTATTTATTGCCTGAATAGCTATATTATTTGTAGTAGAAAGTGCTTCTTTGCAACGTCGCGCTTCTACCAAAAACGTCGCTTTTTCAGTAGCCGTACTGGGTACATAGCCAGTCTTTTCAGTGATGAAATCCGCCAAAGCTCGGTCAAAGTCATCACCACCCAGCGCTGAATCGCCACCTGTGGCAATCACCTCAAACACACCCTGCGTCAGCCGCAAAATCGAGATGTCAAACGTGCCGCCGCCCAAGTCATAAATCGCATAAACACCTTCTGCCGCGTTGTCCAAGCCATAGGCCATCGCTGCCGCCGTCGGTTCATTGATAAGTCTAAGTACGTTGATCCCAGCCAACTGTGCCGCGTCTTTGGTCGCTTGGCGTTGGGCGTCGTCAAAATAGGCGGGCACGGTGATGACCGCACCAAACAAGTCCTCGTTAAACGTGTCTTCCGCACGGTAACGCAGCGTCGCCAAAATCTCGGCACTGACTTCAACGGGTGATTTGATGCCGCCAACGGTTTCCAAACTGACCATGCCAGCGTCAAGATTGACAAACTTGTAAGGCAACTTGTCCCGATGAGCAATATCTTTTAAGCCACGACCCATCAGCCGTTTGACAGAAGCAACGGTGTTTGGCGGGTCAATTGCCACATTGGCCAAGGCTTCATAACCAATTTGTCGTTTCTTATCAACGAGATAGCGAACCACAGACGGCAAAATCACGCGTCCTTGGTCGTCCGGCAAACACTCCGCCGTGCCACTGCGCACCGCAGCGACCAACGAATGCGTGGTCCCCAAATCAATGCCCACAGCGATGCGCCGCTCATGTGGGTTGGGCGATTGGCCGGGTTCGGAGATTTGTAAGAGTGCCATGAGCTATGTAATTTTTATACTGTAATTTTGCTTATATTTTATCGAATCTAGCTTCGATTTCACCGACAAACCGTGCCACAAACATCAGCGCTCGCACCTCGTTGGCGGCGGCACTATAGTCATGCTTGACATCAATGAATTGCTCTATTTTCAATAGCTGCTCATGCTTATAATTCGCCGTCTGTAGCTCAATTTTCTCTAGTTCTTCGGCGGTTTCAGCCTCTTCCAGAGCCTCCCGCCATTCGATTTGCATCATCATGAAAGCGGGCGGCATGGAGGTGTTGGTGTGGGCTTGAATCGGTGCCCCGTTCAACTCACACAGGTAAGTCGCGCGTTTCAGGGGATCTTTCAGCCGGTTGTAGGCTTCGTTGATGCGGACGGACCATTGCATGGCGATGCGTTGGGCGGCTGCGCCCTGGGCTGCAAACTTGTCGGGGTGTGCTTCGCGCTGCAAATCTTTCCATTTGGCATCTAAAACGCTGCGGTCTTGGGAAAATTGGGCTGGAATCTCGAAAAGTTCGAAATCTGTGGACTGGAGATTCACTTAAACTAAAACCTCGAAGGTCACACCCTAAAAGACTCACCACAACCGCACTTGTCGCGCTCGTTGGGGTTGTTGAACTTGAAGCCTTCGTTCAAGCCTTCGCGCACATAGTCCAGCTCGGTGCCGTTGATGTACGCTAAGCTTTTCGGATCAACCGCCACTTTCACTCCAAAGTCTTCAAAAATCGTATCCTCGGGCGCAAATTCGTCCATGTACTCTAGCGTGTAAGCCAAGCCAGAGCAGCCTGTGGTTTTAACGCCCAGCTTGACGCCCACGCCCTTGCCGCGCTTGCTTAAATAGCGGGTGACGTGTCGTGCGGCGGGTTCTGTGAGGGAGACGGACATTTTTGCTTTTAAGTTCTTGTAAATTTAGGTTCAATTTCCGTTCGGGTTGAGGTATCGAAACCCCTGCAATATCTCAGGGCGAACGGAGGAAAATTAATGTACGGCGGCTGCAGTCGCTAAACCGTGCTTCGCTTTGTAATCACTCACCGCAGCTTTAATCGCGTCTTCCGCCAAAATGGAACAGTGAATCTTCACCGGTGGCAAAGCCAACTCTTCGGCGATTTCGCTGTTTTTCAACGATGCCGCTTGGTCCAAAGTTTTGCCTTTGACCCACTCGGTCACGAGTGAGCTGGACGCAATCGCCGAGCCGCAGCCGTAGGTTTTGAAACGGGCATCTTCAATCACGCCGGTGAGCGGGTTGACCTTGATTTGCAGCTTCATCACGTCGCCGCAAGCGGGAGCGCCTACCATGCCCGTGCCTACGGAGTCGTCGCCTTTTTCAAAGCTGCCAACGTTGCGTGGGTTTTCGTAGTGGTCGACTACTTTTTCTGAATAAGCCATGATATTTACCTCTTAAATTCTATAAATGACTACTAATCCGTTCGGGTTGAGCATGTCGAAACCCTTCGACAAGCTCAGGGCGAACGGTGCTTTTCTAGTGAGCTGCCCATTGAATCGTACTGATGTCGATTCCTTCAAGGTACATGTCCCAC
>JAYWCQ010000340.1:0-4196 GCA_043780435.1 Polaromonas sp. | reverse complement strand
CACCTCAACCCGCAAACACTGAAGGACCAGAATCAACCAGAAAAATTAGCCGCTTGAGCATCGAACTTTTTTACGGCAACTACCTTGACAGCGCCCGCCACATGCACCACGCCCAACAAAGCGAGGCAAACACCGGCTATTTGGTGTTTGTTGATGGACTCCTTCAACAGCCAGACCGAACCCAAGCTAATGAGTACGGGAGACGCGGCGTAAATCAGCGCGATGTTCATGGCCTGCGTTGAGCGTGCGCCTTGGTAGACCCAGGCCCCACAAATCAGCATGCCCAAAGCGCCCAAAATCAAGTATTGCCACCACGTTTTGGCGATGTTGGCACGCTGCATCCACAGCTCGCTTCGGGCTAAAACCACTAAAACCATTGCAGCCAAACCCCAGCGCCCCAGCGCCAACAGATGGGGGCCAATCGCGCCGGGTGCTTTGCGGGCAACGATGTAATTCGCCGTCCACAGCACGGGGACGACCCACAGAAGTATCAGCGCCCAGCGGGTTTGTTTTTGTAGGGAATCTGGCGCAAATATATTTCGCTATGTATTTAATAGCAGTATAAGCATATAATGCGCCGGATAAAGGCATATTTAAGCACTTTTAGAGCATCAAGCGGCTTCGCGCA
Organism: Polaromonas sp.; assembly: GCA_043780435.1. Classification (GTDB taxonomy): domain Bacteria; phylum Pseudomonadota; class Gammaproteobacteria; order Burkholderiales; family Burkholderiaceae_C; genus Aalborgiella. The sequence goes on along the minus strand of JAYWCQ010000340.1, from coordinate 3,568 downwards.
TGTCGTCATGTGCAAGCGCCATCACATCGCGGGGGTGCATGTTTTTCAAGCGGTGGTCACTCCACACCTGCCGCCAGCGGCGTGAGCCGGCCAAACCGTGCCGCAAACCCAGCATATGCCGAGCAATCGTAGCCCAAGGCGTGCCGTGCAGCGCCTGTTCGCGCTCCATGTAAGCGACCATCTGCGCCTCAATCGATTCGCGGGTTATTTCGCTAGCAGACCCTTCGATAAGCTCAGGGCGAACGGATGATGCGAAAAACGTTTTATCCCACGAAGACAGCAACCACGGGTTGTGATACGCCTCACGCCCCACCATGACACCATCCAAAACCGATAATTGCTCTGCAATTTGCACATTCGTGGTGAGGCCGCCATTGATGGCGATGTTCAGATGCGGAAAATCCGCCTTCAGTTGATGCACAATTTCATAGCGCAGCGGTGGAATGTCGCGGTTTTCTTTGGGAGACAGACCTTTGAGCCAGGCGTTGCGGGCATGCACGATAAAGGTTTGGCAGCCTGCATCGGCCACCGTACCGATAAAGTCTCGCACAAACGCATAGCCTTCTGGGGTGTCTTCGGTTTTGTTGATACCAATGCGGTGTTTAACGGTGATGGGCGTTTTGACCGGGTCTTTCACCGCATCCAGCATGGCTTTGACGCAATCAGCCACCAAGTCTGGCTCGGCCATCAAACACGCGCCAAAAGCGCCCTTTTGCACCCGCTCAGACGGGCAGCCGCAGTTGATATTGACCTCGTCGTAACCCCATTCTTCGGCGATTTTGGCGGCTTGCGCCAATTTGTCGGGCTCGCTACCGCCGAGCTGCAAGGCAACAGGGTGCTCTTCGGTGTTAAAGCGCAAATGCCGTGGCACATCGCCATGCACAATCGCGCCAGCGTTGATCATCTCGGTGTAAAGCAGCGTGTTTTTGGTCAGCAGGCGATGGAAATACCGACAATGCCGGTCGGTCCAATCCATCATGGGGGCAACGGAGAGTTTTCGGTGCGTCGCAAAGCTATAAATGTCAGTCATTGCATAGGATTATAGAAAGCTTCCCTCATCGAATATAGTTTCCACACTGATGAAATACTGATGCAATCCTAATACATCTGGTGGTACGCTGACACCATCATGAATACTTCAACAAGTCATTTGCGCCAAAACCCTTCTCTTAAGAACTGGCTGATCGTCGGCTTGTTGCTAGTGTTACCCACTGCCGCCGGTTTTTTGCTGGAAACCCATATGTCGCTGACCAGCCAAGCCATGATTTACGTTTTGGCCGTGGTGGTTGCCGCCTACAAGCTTGATCGGCTGGCATCGGTGGTAGGTGCGGTAGGCGCCGTCACCGCCTTGAATTTCTTTTTTGTACCGCCGCGTTGGACGTTTGAGATTGAAAGCCAAGAGCACTTAATCGCTTTGGGCGTCATGCTGGTGGTGGCTTTGGTTATCAGCCATTTGGCGACTAGTTTGAGGCGCGAGACCGAAGTCGCCCAGTTGAACGAGCGGCGTGCGCGGCAATTGCAGGGCTTGGCCAGTCGTTTGTCAGAAGCGCAGTCGTCTGAACAGATGTTGCAACTGGCTCAAGAGTCTTTGGACACCGCTTTCGCAGGTCCAAATACGCTGGCCTTATCAAACAATGGTGTCGCCTTATCGGATGACGGTATGCGACGTTGCGTCGTTGAAGCGGCAACGCTAGGCCCTGGCACGGGTCGTTGGCCGGGTCTAAATGCTTGGTATATCCCTTTGGGTGACAAAGACCATACAAGACAGTTAAGTCCCGGAAATCAAATGCAAGGTGCAGCGCGCGTCACCCCTGCGACGGCACATGATGTCGCGGGGCGCGAGCATGCGCAAGCACTTTGCGCCTTGCTGGCTCAGTCTCTGTGGCGGCTGCGTTTGACGAGCAAGGTGCAAGCCTCCCAAAACGAGGTGCAACGACAACAATTGCAAAGCACGTTTCTAGCCGCCATCTCACATGATTTGCGCACGCCGCTGGCCGCCATTGTCGGCGCGGCGTCTTCGCTGCAAACGCAGGACGACAAACTCGCCCAAACGGAAAAACAACGTTTGCTGAGCAGCATCGTCAGCGAAGCCTCGTATTTGTCCACCTTGACTGAGAACACCCTGCAGTTTGTGAGCCTGACCAATGCCACACAAGAGATCAAACGCGACTGGGAGTCGATGGAAGAGATTGTGGGTGCGGTGCTGTCGCGCATACGTCAGCGGGATGTGAACCGACGCATCAAGTCCAAAGTGCCCGAGGGTTTGCCGTTGGTCAAGGCCGATCCGGTGCTGATTGCGCAAGTGATCAGTAACCTACTGGACAACGCGCTGAAATACAGCGATGGCGCGGTTGATTTGACGGTTAGCGCCGACTCCAAACAATTGGTGGTGACCGTGAAAGACCGTGGCCCGGGTATTTCAGAAGAGGCTCAGGACATCATTTTTAAGCCCTATGCGCGCAGCGATCAATCCAGTCAACGCGGTGCCGGTTTGGGTTTGGCCTTGTGCAAAGCCATCGCCGAAGCGCATAGCGGTCTGCTGACGTTCAAAGCCCGCCAAAGCGGTGGCAGCAATTTTGCGTTGACCTTGCCCCTTGACACACAACCAGCCGCCAAGGAGTTGCCATGACGCTCAAGGTATTGGTCGTTGAAGATGACCGTGAAATACGGGCGCTGATGCAATCGTCGCTGTCGGTGGAAGGGTTTGAGGTGCAAACTGCTGTCTCTATTAGCGAAGCCAGGGCCATGTTGCGCCACAGCCCGCCCGATGTCATGGTGCTTGATTTAGGGCTGCCAGACGGTGATGGTGTTGATCTGGTGCGAGAAGTTCGGCAACGCCACGCCTTGCCCATCATCGTAGTGTCGGCCCGCCATCAAGAAGAACAAAAAATTAAATTACTAGATGCGGGTGCGGATGATTACCTGACCAAGCCCTTTAGCGTGGACGAATTACTGGCACGAATTCGTGTGGCGCTGCGCCACCGTGGAACAGCCTTGGCAGCAGCAATTAAAGAGCACCAGCTGGATGATTTGCATGTGGATTTGGTGAACTATGTGGTTGAGAGCAAAGGCGAGCTGCTGCACCTCACACCGACCGAGTTCAAACTGCTCGCCCGCTTGGTGCGCAGTGCCGGTCGGGTGGTGACGCATAGGCAACTGCTGGTGGCTGTGTGGGGACCGGAATTTACCGAGCACACGCACTATTTACGGCTGTACATGGGGCAACTGCGGGCCAAAATCGAACGTGAGCCAGCTGAGCCACGCCATTTATTGACCGAAACGGGTGTGGGTTACCGCTTGGCTGTAAATTAATAAATTACTTATGCGTTCCTGATACTCAAGGGCGCAAAGTCAAACTATGTTCAACAACGATAGTTTGCAATGTCTAAAACAACAAGTCGCGAAAGCTTGGCTGCGCTAACCCTAGGCGCTATGGGGGTGGTGTATGGCGACATTGGCACCAGCCCGTTGTACACCATGAAAGAGGTTTTCAATCCAGTCAACGGCATACCGTTGGACGCCTTTCACCTGATTGGCGCGGTATCTGTCATCTTCTGGGGTTTGATGA
>JAYWCQ010000339.1:0-6862 GCA_043780435.1 Polaromonas sp. | reverse complement strand
GATTGGGCGTGACGGACTGAAAAAGTTGCTTGAGGCGCTCAAACGGATAAGGCTGTAATTTTGTAAGCAATGGATTCATAAGCAGCCATTATCCCGTCTTGCCTTGGGCTTTTTGCCTTTGCTGCACTTTTCGGGGCATTTTTGAATGTTTTTGGGTTATTTCGGGTTATAGCCTCAGGTAAAATTCAAAAAAATACAGGGATTTAAGTGCGTCTTTCTTCTATCAAGCTGTCGGGCTTCAAGTCTTTTGCTGAGCCCACTACTTTTCATCTACCCGGTCAGCTGGTCGGTGTAGTCGGCCCCAACGGTTGCGGCAAATCCAACATCATGGATGCCGTGCGCTGGGTGCTGGGCGAAAGCCGGGCGTCTGAGCTGCGTGGCGAGTCCATGCAAGACGTTATTTTTAACGGTACCCATACCCGAAAACCATCGAGCCGTTCCAGCGTGGAGCTGGTGTTTGAAAACAACGACCACCGCGCCGGTGGTCAGTGGAGCCAATTCCTTGAGATTGCCGTTAAGCGTGTGTTAACGCGCGATGGCAACTCCAGTTATTACATCAACAACCAATCCGTTCGTCGCCGTGATGTGCAAGACGTGTTTTTGGGCACAGGTTTGGGGCCGCGTGCCTACGCGATCATCGGTCAGGGCACGATTGCCAAAATCATCGAGTCAAAACCGGAAGAGTTGAGGTTATTTTTAGAAGAAGCCGCTGGCGTTTCTAAATACAAAGAGCGTCGCCGCGAGACGGAAAACCGTTTGTCTGATACCCGCGAGAATTTGACGCGGGTGGACGACATCATGCGCGAGCTGACAGCAAATCTGGAAAAGCTTGAAAAACAGGCCGAAGTCGCCCAAAAATACAACCAGCTGCAAGCCGATGTGACGTTGAAGCAGCAGCAGCTGTGGTTTTTAAAACGTGCTGAGAGCGAGGCTGAACAAGCCAAAGTCAAGGCTGATGCTTTGCAGGCGACGAATGCTTTGGAAAGCCGTATTGCAGATTTGCGGCATATTGAATCGGATTTAGAAACCATTCGCCAAGCGCATTACAGCGCGGGTGACCAAGTCAACCAATCGCAAGGCTTGCTGTACGAAGCAAGCGCAGAAGTTGGGCGTTTAGAGGCGGAAATTCGCTTTGTGGTCGAAGGCCGTCAGCGGGTTGAGCAGCGTCTATTGACGCTAAAAGAGCAAACGACCCATTGGGCAACCCGCAAGGGCGATGCACTTTTAGAGTCTGAAACCTTGGCGGCACAAAGTCTAGAAGCCGAAGAAAAAGATGCGCTTGTCGCTGCGCAAGTCGAAGAACAATCGGGTCAATTGCCAGAGCTGGAAGACGCGCTTCGCCAAGCCCAGCGCACAGCGAATGAGCAGCGCAGCACAGTCGGCCAAGTACAGCAGCAAATTCAAGTGCTGGCAGCCGACCAGCGCAATATTGAAGACCAATCGCGCCAGCTCAACACGCGGCACGAGCGTTTGACGGCAGATCGCAACGCCTTGTCTGCGCCAGATGAGCAGCGTTTGGTGAACATGCAAACACAGCTGGCAACAGCAGTAGAAGTGCAAGCAGTTGCAGAAGCGCGTTTGCACGAACTGCAAGACAGCGTGCCGCAACTGGATGATGCCCGCCGTGCGCAACAGCAGTTCGTGAACGCAGAATCAGCCAAACACGCCGGCTTAGCCGCGCGCATGGAAGCTTTGAAAGCACTGCAAGACAAAGTTAAAACCGACGGTAAATTGAAGCCTTGGTTAGCCAAACACGGTCTGGACGGCTTAGCAGGCTTGTGGAGCAAGATCCACATCGAGCAGGGCTGGGAAAACGCCTTGGAGGGTGCTTTGCGAGAGCGTTTGGGTGCGCTGGAGGTGTCGCGCTTGGATATGGTTAGCGGTTTTTTGGGAGCTACGGGTGCAGATGCACCGCCAGCCAAGTTGGCTTTTTACAGCCCACCACAAGCGGGCTTGCCACAAGCAAAAAGTGCGATGTCGCGTTTGTCAGATTTGCTCAGGCTGCATGATGCAGGTCAAAAAGCGCTGCTAAACGATTGGCTGCATGGCTGCTACACCGCGCAATCGTTTGACGAAGCGCTGGCGAATCGCAGCAAGTTGCAAGCGGGTGAAGTCATTTACGTCAAAACGGGTCATGCGGTCACTTTGTTTAGCGTGAGTTTTTATTCGCCTGATTCTGAGCAGTCCGGCATGTTGGCGAGGGCGCAAGAGATTGAGGGTTTAGAGAAGCAGCTGCGCGCGCAGGTGTTGATTGGTGAAGAGTCTCGTTCTGCTTTGATTCGGGCTGAAGCGGCTTATACCGAAGCATCCAATAAATTGTCTGCTTTACGACGTGAAGCCGCTGAAGGCCAGTCACGCACCCACAGTTTGCAAGTGGAAACCTTGCGCATGTCGCAAATTGCTGCGCAAACGAAGACCCGAAGTGACCAGATCAGCGCTGATTTGGCTGAAATCAACGCGCAGCTGGAAGATTTGCAAGAGCGCCGCGTTACCGCTGAAGGCCGCTTTGAAGAACTGGACATGCAGCTGGCCGATACGCAAGAGCGCCATGCGCAGCTGGATGAGCATGTCATCACCGCAGAACGAAAGCTGAATGAATCGCGCGAGCAGCAGCGCAGTTTGGAGCGCTCGGCGCAAGAAGCTTTGTTTGCTAAACGTACCTTGCAAGCGCGCTTGGCGGAATTGCAGCGGGCGATTGAAACGGCAACACAGCAGGCATTGTCTTTAGCATCGGAAGAGGTTATTGCTACGGATGAATTGGGTCGATTAAGTGCCGTTGCTGCGCAAACTGGTTTGCAAGCCGCGCTGTCAACCAAACTGGACCGCGAAGCCGCTTTGTCGGCCAAGCGCAGTGAATACGACGATTTGACCACCAAGCTGCGTGCCACCGACGAGCGCCGTTTACAACTAGAGCGTGAGTTAGAGCCGCTGCGTTTGCGTTTGACTGATTTTGCTTTGAAAGAACAAGCCGCACGATTGGGTCTGGAGCAATACACACAGTTGTTGCTTGACGTTCAAGCAAATTTGGAAGCCGTGGCGTTGTCGATCACGGAGGGCAACGTTCGTTTAACGGGTTTGCAAACTGAAATCGATCGATTTAACCGCGAGGTGGCAGCACTGGGTGCTGTGAATTTGGCTGCACTTGATGAGCTCGCCGCTGCACGTGAACGCAAGCAGTTTTTAGACGCACAAACGGCAGATTTGATCGAAGCCATGACAACGCTGGAAGATGCGATCAAGAAAATTGACGCTGAAACACGCGAGTTGTTGTCAGGCACATTCAACACAGTCAACGAACATTTCGGAAAAATGTTCCCCGTGCTGTTCGGTGGCGGCAATGCCAAATTGGTCATCACGGGTGATGAAATTTTAGATTCGGGTGTGCAAGTGGTTGCGCAGCCACCTGGTAAGAAGAACCAAACGATTCACTTGTTGTCGGGTGGTGAAAAAGCCTTGACTGCGATTGCGTTGGTGTTTGCTATTTTCCAGCTGAACCCAGCACCATTTTGCTTGCTGGATGAGGTTGACGCGCCGCTGGACGATGCCAATACCGAGCGCTACGCCAAGCTGGTGAAAGCCATGAGTGCAGAGACACAGTTTTTATTTATCAGTCACAACAAAATTGCGATGGAAATGGCGGAACAATTGATTGGGGTAACGATGCAAGAGCAGGGCGTGTCGCGTATTGTCGCGGTTGATATGCAAGATGTAGTCGCACTGGCTGAGGCAAGTTATGAATAATTTGCTCTTGGGTTTATCTGTTGCGGGTGGACTGGTGCTCGCTGGGGTAATCGCGCATGGCGCATGGACGGCGCGCAAGAGTGCGCCTAAGTTGGCCGATCCGGTGGTTGAAAACCCCAGTAATCATGCCAAAGTTGAAAGTATTGAGCCTGCTGGTTTAGCTGGTTTGTTCAACGCAGACGACAAAGTTGAGCCATCACTGTATGCAGATAAATCGCAAGTTTTACCTATTGAACCAGACTTTGACTCAGATCGATTCGATGCAGAATTAGCTTCACTTCCTGTGCCTGAGAAAAAGCCATCATTGGATCCGTTGATTGATGTTTTGACGGCGATTGATTTGGATTTCCCTGTTTCAGGTGATGCAGTTTTGGCCGCTTTGCCAGCCACGAGACGTGTGGGAAGCAAACCGTTTGCTGTTGAGGGTTTGCGTGAGGATGATGCTGAGTGGGAGTCGCCAAGACCTGGCCAGCGGTACTCCGCTTTGCAAGCGGGTGTGCAACTTGCAAATCGTACGGGCGCGCTGAACGACATTGAGTACTCTGAATTTGTCATCAAAACACAAAGCTTTGCTGATGTCGTGGGTGGTGAACCTGAATTCCCAGAAATGCATGAAGAAGTTGCCAGAGCACGGGAGCTAGATGCATTTGCCGCAGCGCATGACGCGCAATTGCGATTTGTATTGCGTGCCGTCGGTGTGGCTTGGAGCACAGGCTATGTGGCACAAAATGCAGCGCGTATCGGTTTTGTGGCTGGCGCATTGCCGGGTCGCATGGTGTTGCCCAACCCAGTCGCAAGTTTGCCGCAATTAATCACACTAACTTTTGATTCGCAGGCCGCGATGGCAGAAGATGCTTCGCAATCTGCTATTCGTGATCTGACCTTGAGTTTGGAAGTGTCGCATGTGGCACGTACTGAGCGGCCTTTTGCCCGTATGCGTGAGTGCGCCAAAGCATTGGCGACTGCCATGGAAGGTCGTTTGTGCGATGACCAAGGGCACTTGATGAGTGAGTCTGCGCTTGACAGCTTGGCCATCGACATTGAACGTTTGTATGATGCTTTGGATCAGAGAGATTTAAGCGCAGGTTCTATGCTTGCTCGCCGTCTCTTTTCTTGAGTATGGCTTCCCAAACTTCTCTGCCGATGTTCGAATTTTCAGACGATTCAAACACCGACCCTATACGAACTGATCTTTCAAAACGCGTTGCAGAGCTGCACCAAGCTCTGCATCTGCATGCGCACAGCTATTACGTGCTTGATGCGCCTTCGATTCCAGATGCGGAATACGACAAACTATTCGCTAAACTGCAAAACATAGAAGCAGCGCACCCAGAATTACGCACTGCTGATTCGCCCACGCAACGCGTAGGTGGAAAGGCCATGTCGGAGTTTGCAACGGTGCGTCATGCGGTGCCTATGCTCAGCATTCGTACTGAAACTGACACCGAAGCCAGCGGCGCGGAGAGTTTTGATGCACGTATTCGCAAAGAACTCGGTTTGCAAGCGAGCGATGCTGTTGTCGAATACGTTGCAGAACTCAAATTTGATGGCCTTGCGATGAGTTTGCGCTATGAAAAAGGTGTCCTCGTTCAAGCTGCGACGCGTGGTGATGGCGAGTATGGTGAAGACGTGACGCACAATATTCGCACCATTGGCCAAATTCCCTTAAAGTTACCCGAAACTGCGCCAGGCGTTCTTGAGGTTCGTGGTGAAGTTTATATGCGTCGTGATGATTTTGAGCGTTTGAATGAGCGTCAACGCACCAAAATTGCAGCGGGTGCAAAAGGTGAAAAAACCTTTGTCAATCCACGCAACGCGGCAGCTGGTTCGGTACGCCAGCTTGATCCAGCCATTGCTGCGCAACGGCCTCTAAGCTTTTTTGCTTATGGCGTAGGCGAAGTCAGTATGTCAACTTCAAATCCCGTGGTTTGGGGAACGCACTACGATTTATTACAGATGCTTAAAAATTGGGGTTTTCCGGTTGCAGTCGAAGTTAATATTGCCAAAGGCGCTACTGAATTGGTAGCGTATCATCAAACTATTGGGAAACTCCGAGACACTTTACCGTTTGATATCGACGGCGTCGTCTACAAAGTAAATAGCCTAACGTTGCAACAACAACTCGGTTTTGTCAGCCGCGAGCCACGCTGGGCTGTGGCGCACAAATACCCGGCACAAGAGCAATTGACAACTGTTTTGGCCATTGAAGTGCAAGTGGGTAGAACCGGTAAATTAACGCCAGTCGCCAAGCTTGCGCCTGTGTTTGTGGGCGGTGTCACCGTTACCAATGCAACGCTTCACAACGAAGACGAAGCACGCCGTAAAGATGTGCGGGTTGGCGATACCGTGATTGTGCGACGTGCCGGTGATGTGATTCCTGAAGTGGTGTCGGTGCTTCTGGAAAAACGCCAGAACGATGCCCCTATTTTCACCATGCCGCACGTGTGCCCTGTTTGCGACAGCGTGGCTGTGCGTGAAGAAGGTGAGGCTGATTACCGTTGCACAGGCGGGCTGTTTTGCAGTGCGCAGCGCAAGCAGGCCATTCTTCATTTTGCGCAAAAACGTGCCGTTGAAGTCGATGGTTTGGGTGAGAAGCTGGTTGATCAAATGGTTGAGGCAGGTATTGTTCGCACCTTGCCTGATTTGTACAAGCTGGGTCTAACGACGCTGTCTGAACTAGATAGAATGGCTGATAAGTCGGCACAAAATATACTTGTAGCGCTACAAAATTCAAAGCAAACAACATTACCGAGATTTCTCTACGGACTCGGCATTCGCCACGTTGGCGAAGCGACCGCTAAAGCCTTGGTAAAACACTTTGGCAAGTTAGATGCCATCATGGATGCACCATTGGAGCAACTTACACAAGTGGCTGATGTGGGGCCGATTGTCGCCCTGAGTTTGCGAACATTTTTCGACCAAGCACATAACCGCGAAGTGGTTGAGCAGCTACGTGCTTGCGGCGTAACTTGGACTGAGGGTGAGCCATCGCCCGCTGCATTGCTTGCCTTGTCAGGTAAATCATTCGTGATTACCGGTACGTTGCCGACTTTAGGGCGTGACGATCTGAAGGACATGCTGGAAGCTGCTGGCGCTAAAGTAGCGGGTAGCGTGAGTAAAA
>JAYWCQ010000338.1:0-5986 GCA_043780435.1 Polaromonas sp. | reverse complement strand
CTATAATCAAAGGCTTTTCAGCGTGTTTCTAGCCGGGTGGTTATGTAACGTGTCTCAACGCTGAGATTACATGAAATTAATGGGTTTCAAGGTTTTAGGGTATTTAATTATCCGAGCATTGCGACTCTACTGAAGGAACTATTATGGTCGTCATTCGACTTTCTCGCGGCGGCGCTAAAGCGCGTCCTTTTTTCAACATCGTTGTCGCTGACAAACGTACCCGTCGTGATGGCCGTTTCATCGAGCGCGTTGGTTTTTACAACCCTAGCGCCACTGGTGGCGAAGAAAGCATCCGCGTCGCTCAAGACCGCGTGACTTACTGGAAAAGCGTTGGTGCACAAGCATCTCCAACCGTTGAGCGCATATTTGCTCAGCACGCTAAAAAAGCAGCAACTGCAGCTGTTTAATTAATCAACTTAATTGTTGATTGATTGAGTAAAGTTCAAAACTGTTGCCACGAACATCTAAAATTCAGATCGTATGTTGCCAGGCCTTGAACCGGTAGATTTACCAGCAGATGCCATCCAAGTTGGGCGAATAGCCGACGCTTGGGGGCTCAAAGGCTGGTTTAAAGTCTTACCCCATAGCGCCGATCCCGAGGCGCTTTTTTCTTCCAAACGTTGGTATTTGCAACCCACAGAGCGTGGCAAAGCCGCATTTGCAGGCACGCAGCTGATGCGCATTCGCGAAGCCAAAGTGCATTCCGACATCATCGTAGCCGTTGCCCACGACATGGAAGACCGCGACATCGCTGAAGCGCTCAAAGGTTCACGTATTTTCATACCTCGCTCCAGCTTTCCCACACCTGAGCTTGACTCTTACTACTGGGTCGATTTGCTGGGTTTGAGTGTAGTCAACCGCGAAGGAATCGCTCTGGGCATCGTGAAAGATTTGATGGCAACCGGCCCGCAAACAGTTCTTGTCATTGAATTTACCGAGCTTGTCGAAGGCATAGAGAAAACACAAGAGCGCATGATTCCTTTCGTCTCGCACTTTGTGGATGATGTGAATTTGCCTGTAAAACGCATCACCGTTGACTGGCAGCCAGACTACTGATTGAACACATAAGCCCATTTAGCTTGATTTATGCGCTTCGATGTCATCACCCTTTTCCCTGAACTTTTTGCCCCGTTTTTAACCATCGGCATCACCCGCCGCGCGTTTGAAGCCAAAGATGGCGACAAAGACGGTGTAAAGTTAGTCGATGTGCGTCTGTGGAACCCACGCGACTTCGCCCAAGGCACCTACCGACGCATTGACGATCGCCCTTTCGGCGGTGGCCCAGGCATGGTGATGATGGCTGAGCCATTGCGCTTATGTCTTGAAGCCATTCAAACTGAGCGACAACAAGCAAAAAATCAAACACAACCTGTGCCCGTGGTGCTTTTTTCACCGATTGGCGAAAAACTTGACCATTCAAGCGTCGAGAAATGGTCCAAAAGCGACGGTGCGGTGCTGGTTTGTGGCCGCTACGAAGGCATCGACCAGCGCTTTATCGACGCGTATGTCGATATCCAAATCAGCCTAGGCGATTTTGTACTCTCGGGCGGTGAAATTGCAGCTATGGCACTCTTAGATGCCGTTGCCCGCCTACAGCCCGGCGTGCTGAGCGATCAAGACAGCCACCATTTAGACAGTTTCAATCCCGCTTTGGACGGACTATTAGATTGCCCGCATTACACACGTCCTGAAATTTGGGAAGATCAAGGTGTGACTAAAGCAGTTCCGGATGTACTTTTATCCGGTCACCACGTCAATATTGAGAAGTGGCGGCAGGAGCAACGATTCAAGCTCACCATTGAGCTACGGCCAGATTTGTTAAAAAAGCCCAGTTAAACTTATTACGTTTAACTGTTATAATCGGAAGCTTTTCGATCCTCTGGCCGACCGCTCTTTTTTACAGTTTTCTCTGTAGATCCATCGAGCATATGTCAATCCCGACGTTGGTGCGGTCACGATCACAAGAGGAAACCATGAACTTAATCGAAACACTAGAGCAAGAAGAAATTGCTCGTTTGAACAAAAAACTACCTGAGTTTGCCCCTGGTGACACTATCGTTGTAAGCGTTAACGTGGTAGAGGGAACTCGCAAGCGTTTGCAGGCGTTTGAAGGTGTCGTTATCGCCAAGCGCAACCGTGGTTTGAACAGCGGTTTTACCGTTCGTAAAATCTCCAGCGGTGAAGGCGTTGAGCGTACTTTCCAAACTTACAGCCCGTTGATCGCAGCGATTGAAGTCAAACGCCGTGGTGATGTTCGCCGTGCTAAGTTGTACTATTTGCGTGACCGTAGTGGCAAGTCTGCACGTATCAAAGAAAAATTGGCTCCTAAGAAGATCAAGACTCCTGCAGCAGCTACTGCTGCATAAAGTCGAGACAGAGGAGTCAGTCAAACTGGCTTTGACAAACAACCGCTACCAGTCACTCGATGAGTTACTTTTAGCGGTTTTTTTATGGTGTTTTAAATTTTTGATTTTTTTGCAATACCCAATCACTCGACATGGCAGCTCCTGACTACATCGCACCTCCGATTTTTGATCCGCGCAAAGTGCCTATCATTGGTACAGGTGCAAACATGCCAGCAGTACCAAGCATGGCGATGTCGCCACAAGCCTTGCGTGCACGATTTGCCAATCAGCCCGTCTGGTCGCCCGAAGTCTTACGCGAGTCCAGCTTCAGCCAGCGTGAGTTAGCGCACGCTTCCGTTTTACTGCCGCTGGTGATGCGAGATGAGTTGCACGTACTCTTGACACAACGCACCACCCATTTAGCCACCCACGGTGGCCAAATCGCCTTTCCTGGTGGCAAGGCAGATGCGGATGACGCAGATGCCACGGCTACCGCGCTGCGTGAAACTTTTGAGGAAGTGGGCATTGAGGCGTCGCATATTGAAGTCATAGGCGCGATGCCAACCTATTTAACGGGTACGCAATTTGTCATCACCCCCGTTGTTGCGCTGCTGAACCCCAGTTTTGAATTGCGACTGAATGCCAATGAAGTTGCACACGCATTCGAAGTGCCATTGGCTTTTTTGATGAACCCATCCAACCACCATGAGCACGTGTTTGAATGGCAAGGTGCGCGCCGCAAGTGGTTTTCTATGCCCTACCCTGACGACCAAGCCCCGAACGGCAAAGAGCACTTTATTTGGGGTGCAACGGCCGGCATGTTGCGTAATTTTTATCGATTTTTGCAGGCTTAAATCTTCAAGCTTAGCGTAAAAAGTTGCAAAAGGGCATCAGCTATTAGGTTTAGCTTGCCACCTTCCTTTATGATGCTGGCATGAGCTTTTTTGCCATCTTTTGCGCACTCTTGATTGAGCAAGTCAAACCCCTGACCCGCAGCAACCCCATTCACCATGGCCTGCGCCATTGGGCAAATGCGGTTAGCCGCAATTTTGATGCGGGCAAAGCGGACCACGGCTGGGTTGTTTGGGCTATCACCATAGTACTGCCCGCACTTGGCGTTTTAGCGATGCATTGGTTCTTGATCTACGCCATCGGTTGGCCAGCAGCCGTCGTATGGAACGTGGCAGTGCTCTACGTCACACTTGGGTTTAGGCAATTTAGCTACCACTTCACCGACATTCGGGATGCGTTAGACGCTGGCGACGAAGTTTTAGCGCGCCAGCTTTTGGCCGATTGGCAAAATGTCGATGCCAGCAACGTTCCGCGCAGCGAGATCGTGCGCCATGTGATTGAATACTCGGTCTTAGCGGCGCATCGCCACGTCTTTGGTGTACTCACATGGTATGTCATCTTGGCAGCGCTGGGCTTGGGTCCATTTGGTGCGGTGTTTTACCGCATGGCTGAATTTACTGTCCGCTTTTGGAAACCGCGCTTTAAAACAAAGCTGAGTCATTCAAACATCGACAACGTGCATGACGACACCGCCGTAGTGAGCGACCACTTACGCACTACCACGGCAAAAGCCTGGTTTCTGGTCGATTGGTTGCCCGCCCGCTTCACCGCTATGGGCTTTGCCGTGGTGGGTAATTTTGAGGATGCGATTGACTGCTGGCGCAACTATGCACAGCAATTACCCACTCTAGATAATTCCAACGACGGCGTGATTTTGGCCGCCACCTCGGGCGCGATGCATGTACGCTTGGGCGGTGAGCTGCTCAAACCTGCAGCAAAAGTTGAAGCGGCGAATCCATCCTTCGACTGGCAAGACACCAGCGATTTGGGTAGCTCTGCGGCAGCTCTGGAAGCCACCATCAGCACACCCGGCCGTGAAGCCGAACCAGCGCATTTGCGCAGCGTGGTTGGCCTTGTTTGGCGCTATATCGTGTTGTGGATGCTGCTTCTAGCGTTGCTGACTTTGTCTAACTTACTAGGTTAATAAAGACAGTCAATACGTAGACTTTTGAGAGATTTCAAATCGCTCTAGCTTCATATTAATACCGAACTTCCGACAATTCAGCAAACAAACTGCTATATATTCTATAGCGTTCTAGGCTTATTTTACGCCGGTTAGAGTTGATTTTCATTGACTCCAAGACGCCGCAACCCGGCTCATGCAGATGACTACAGTTGTAAAATTTGCAATTCGGCACATGCACCTTAAAGTCTGGCATATAGCTGGCTAAATGCATGGCTTCGATGTGGTTCAAGCCAAACTCCTGAAAACCGGGCGAATCAATCAACGCCGTTGTTTTTGCCTCATCCACCCAATACCACGTTGTGCTGGTGGTGGTGTGTTTGCCTGAATTCAAAGCTTGCGATATTTCTTGCGTAAACACCGTGGCATTGGGCACAACGGCATTGATCAGCGTGCTTTTACCCGCACCAGAAGGACCCAAAACCAGCGTGGTTTTACCCTGCAGCAGCGACATCAGCAACTCAGTTTGTTGCTCAATTTGTTCAATGTCAACATCCGCAGCATCGCTGGCAATGCTGCCATTTTTGGGTTTCAAGCTCAGCGACACGACGTCATAACCCATATCCTTGTAGGGCTGCAGCCGTTCCCACGCTTTGGCAAACGGCACTTTCAAATCACTTTTGTTCAGCGCAATGATGGGCTTGATGTGCTCCGCTTCTGCCGCAATCAAAGCGCGCGAAAGCTGGCTTTCTGAAAATTCCGGTTCGGCAGCGATCAAAATCAAAATTTGATCTAAATTGGCAGCAAACGACTTGGTTCGAATTTCGTCTTGTCGATAAAACAGATTGCGCCTGGATTCAAGCTTCTCAATCGTGCCTTCGTCTTGTGTCGCCAGCCACTTGATGCGGTCGCCCACCACAGCGGTGTTTTTCTTACCACGTGGGTGGCAGATGATACGTTTTCCGGCATCGGTTTCAACGAGTACGTGACGCCCAAATCCAGCAACGACAAGCCCGTTTTGAAGCATGTTAGTCAAGCCAACTGCCCTGCAGATGCGCTGCTAGCTGTGAAGCCCATCCGAGCCAAGCGCTCAGAAGCAGGTGGATGCGAGTAATAAAACTTCACAAACAAGGGATCCGGCGTCAGCGTAGAGGCATTGTCTTCATACAGTTTGAGCAGCGCACTGGCCAAGTCATTGCCCGCTGTTTGTTTGACGGCGTAAGTATCCGCTTCAAACTCATGCTTACGCGACAACTGCGCAAACAGTGGCGATATGAAAAACGTGAACGCCGGCATGGCAAGCATCAAGAGCAGCAAAGCCAAGGCATTGTTAGGTACACCACCATCAACCGCTGAATTTGGTATCACACCCAGCCCCGTGTAAAACCACACTTGGGTAGACAGCCAACCCAGTAATGCAAAACCAGCCAAGCTCATGGCGAACATGGCGACGATGCGTTTGATGACGTGCTTGTGTTTGAAATGCCCCAACTCGTGCGCCAGCACCGCGTCCACCTCTGCGGGTGAGAGTTTGGCCAGCAAGGTGTCGTAAAAAACCACGCGCTTGGAAGCGCCGAAGCCCGTGAAATACGCATTGGCGTGGCCGCTGCGCTTGCTACCGTCCATCACAAACAGGCCTTTGGCCGCAAAGCCGCAACGCTGCATC
>JAYWCQ010000337.1:0-6742 GCA_043780435.1 Polaromonas sp. | reverse complement strand
TGCGGCTGACCATGCTGATGGAGATGCCAAAGTTCAGAGCCAAAGCTACCTCAGCCTAGCCCGCGTGCCCACCATCATGTGGTGCATGGCGGCGGGCGTGTTTGCGGGGTTCATCGAGTGGGGACAATACTTTTGGACCGTCAGCTACGGCATCCAGTCGCAGGGCGTTTCCGCCAATGCCGCCCGTTTTGGCCTGCAAAGCTTTGTCGCCGGCATGCTGGTGGCACGCTGTTGGCAGGCGTTTTTTCACAGCGATTTAACCTTGCACCAAAAACTCTGGCGCTTGAACCTGCTCGCGCTCTTGGGCTTGGGTGTCTCCGTCCTGCTGCCCCAGCACGGCATGCCCTGGCTGTTCAGCCTCAGCAACTTCCTCTTCGGCCTGGGCACAGGCGTCGCGTTTCCCATGCTCCTGTCCCTCATGATCAACGCGGCACCCACCCAATCCTCCAAACTCTCCGCCCTGTTGATGGTCAGCTTCACCCTGGGCGCCCAACTGGCCGGCTTGTTCATAGGCAACTTGGCCGACTGGACCAGTGTCCAAATCGCCTACAGCACCTTGCTGGGCGGGCTGGTCTTGTTCACCGTGGCGGTTTGGATGATTCGCTATCGGACGGGGAAGGCGCTATTTAAATGATAGCAAATTAGGAAATTAATACGCCGGTTAGGGGTTATTTGTTGGTTTAATTACTATGACATTCGAGTGTGCAAAAAATTCATAAAATTAGTTGATAGCGCAACGTTTGTTACATATTGCCGAGGGATTTGTCCGAAATCTTCAATCGCGGAATTAATTATGTCACGTGCTTCTACTTTTAAATCAGCTACAAAATTTGCATCGTCCGCCGCTGTTATATCTTTTTTACCACCTGCATGCTTCAGTGAGTTGTATGCGAATTTTGAAAAAAACAAGAAATTTCCAATTTCTCGCTTTTGATCATTTTTGCTGAGGTCATCCAGTGCCACTCCTCCGATAGCGACTGCTAATTTTGCCAACTGAATTTGTGAAGGAGCTGTTCCGCTCTCTGAAAGCAGCGGTTCTATGATGCCTGTAACAGCACCCGCCAACAATATTGCCTTTGCGTAATCAACATCTGAAGACGCAGATCTGTATGTTTTTGCAGATTCGACTAAGAGTTCGCTAGCCAAAAGTAGTTTGTTGTGTATTTTCATGGTTTTAACTTAAAGTTAATTCACTATAGCGCAGAAATTTTCCTGAACCCAGACCAGAAAAAGGGGTCGGAGTCAAATTTCGATGTGACAGGGTTGTGCGCCGATGTGATGGTTGTCCTGAATTTGAATCCGACCCCCATTTCTTTGCTTCTGGCGTAAAAATCCCCCCCTAGCCCCTCTTTGCGAAAGCGGGGGATAAGTCAAAATTCGGAGATAAATGCAGTTAAATTTGCTATAAATAATATAGCTACTTAGGTAATAAATACGCCGGATATAGTCATATTTTTATTTTCTCACACTGACAAAGATGTTTTTCGGGGGCGACCACCTAACGAGCCATTAGCTCTGGCGGCAGCTGATTTTTCCGGTGATTTTGTTGCACCGGCCTTGGCGGCATTCGCGGCTAATTCACGCATCCAGTGGCGACTGCCAAAGATACCGGCGAGCAGGCCGTCAACCGTCAAATCAACATCAAGTTTTGGCCAATGTAAGCCCGTGCCTAGAGGTGAGATTTCGATGTTTTTGAGGTCTGCATTGCTTGCTTCTCCCAAACCTTGCGCTAACTTTGGCGGAAACGAAAAATCAGCGCCATTGTCAAGCTCGATAACGACTCTGTGTTTCAGCGTATCAAAGCGAGCGGCAACGGCGTGGCGTGGCTTTTGGGCTTCGCGGTGAATGCTGCGTTTACTGACTTCATCCACTCTAGCGAGCTCGCTTTCAACCCAAGCAGGGGTTTTCGTTTTAGTCATTCCCAACCTGGCCCCAAAACATGAACATGCGGTGGCGGATGATCGTTGGGATACACCACCAACCGAGAATTGCTCAGATAGATGCTTGCCATGTTTTATTTTAACCTAACGTGATGGGTTATTTGTTTGCTTTTGATTCATGGGGTTAATTCAAGCGGCTTGATACGCCGCCCCAGCCGCGCGAACCAGTGACGGGTGCAGCATGCCCAAACGTGGCGTTTGCCCATGCGGCGCAGCAGGTGGGACGGAAAACCAATCGGTGGAGTAGGGCAAATCCAGCGCTTGCTTCATGTGGTTTTCAGTTCAAAAAGGCTGCTGCGTACCGAGCGTTTTTTATCTTGCGGCTCGTGCTGTTTGATTTGTTCAAGCTGCGCAACCGTCAACGCGCCTTCGTCTGGTTCATGCGGAGGCAGTATGGGCTTAGCTATGCCGTGCAGGGCGCTGTTATGTGTCAAGACGGGAGAAGTCATGGTAATCCTCTGAATTAGATAACTTCAAGATATTTTAATCAGTCGGTTTGTCAATACTAATATTCTGTAAAACCCACACCACAAATCGGGGTCAGAGCCCAATTTCGATGCGATGCTGCTTTCCGCCGAAGTGAAAACTGTCCTGAATTGGGATCTGACCCCAATTTCTTCACCTCGGCTGGTAGAAGCTTCACTCGACCGACAACCGTCAAATGAAAGGCTCCTTTTCTCGACCAGCGGGGCGAGAGAAGGCGGGGGATGAGAGCGGGGGAAACAAGCCAGCTTACGCAGTTAAAAATGCTATAAATAATATAGCTAATTAATCAATAAACACGCCGGCTATAGCCATATTTAATCCATAAAAACGGTTTAAACAGCGTTTTCCCGCGCAAACGTCACCACATGGTCGACTTCAGCGCGTATGCCTATCCATTCGCCCAGCTGGTGGTCGTGGTGGCTGGGGACGTGGGCGACGACGGTTTCGCCGGTTTTTAATTTCAGGGTGTAGAGGAATTCTGAGCCGCGAAACGCTTTGCGGACAATTTGGGCTTTTGTGGGGGCGTTGTCGTCGTGCACGATGTCGTCTGCGCGCAGCAGCACGTCGCACACACCCACGGGCAGGGCTTCCAGCACGGCGGGGCTGATGTCGTGCAGCTCGCCCAAGGGGGTGACGACGTGTTTGTGCAGGCCGCCGTCATCGTCGTGCAGCTCCACCGTGGCTATAGAAAACACGCCGTGGCCAATAAAATCAGCCACAAATCGGGTGGCGGGGCGGTGGTAGAGGGTGTAGGCATCGGCCCATTGGTGCAGTTTGCCCTCAAACATGACGCCGATCACGTCGCCAATGGCAAAGGCTTCGAGCTGGTCGTGGGTGACAAACAGGGCCGTCGCGTTGGCTTTTTTCAGGATGGTGCGCAGTTCGTGGGCCAGGCGTTCGCGCAGATCCACGTCGAGGTTGGAAAACGGCTCGTCGAGCAACAAAAGCTGCGGTTTCGGCGCGAGGGCGCGGGCGAGGGCGACGCGCTGTTGCTGGCCGCCAGACAGCTCGTGCGGGTAGCGTTTGCCGGTGTCGGGCAAATCGACCAATTCCAGCACCTCAGCCACGCGCGCCATGCGCTGGTCTTTGGGCAGGTGGTGAATGCCAAAAGCCACGTTGTGCGCGACGTCCAAATGGGGGAAGAGGGCGTAGTCTTGAAACACCATGCCGATCCGGCGTGATTCGGCGGGAACAAAGGTGTTGACGCTGCTGACGATGGCCTTGGCGAGCTTGATCTCGCCCGAGCTGGCACGTTCTAAGCCGGCCACAGCCCGCAACAGCGTGGTTTTGCCGCAACCTGAGGGCCCAATCAGCACGCCAATATCGCCAGCGTGCAAGCCAAAAGACACGCCATCTACAGCCGGTGTAGGGCGGTTGGCGTAGTGAACCTGGAGTTGGGAAACCTCTAAATACATAGCAGTCATTGTAGGGGCTAAGTCGATTGCTGCTCTGCAAATGCGTACAATTCGCATTTAGATTTATGACTTTATCGCGCACCCCACCCGTTCAAACAGCTAGCCAGCCAAGTACGTCACGACCTATGAGGGTGATTTCGCGGGTGTTGTTGAGCGTATTTTTGTGCCTGCTGGCGCTGGTTTTGCTGCTGCCGATTTTGGCGGTGTTGGCGTCGGTGCTGCAGTGGAATGGCGAATCTGCCCAGATTTTGCGAGCGATGAGCAGCACCGTGCTGCCCGATTACGCGTTGACGTCGCTGCTGTTGTGCATCGCCGTGGCGGTGGGCGTGGCGGTGGTGGGCGTGGCAACGGCTGCCGCCGTGACGCTGTTTGACTTTGCCGGCCGCAAAACCTTTGAGTGGGCGCTGCTGCTGCCGCTGGCCATGCCGGCCTACGTGGTCGCCTATGCCTACACCGATTTTTTGCAGTTCAGCGGGCCTTTCCAAACGGCGCTAAGAGCTACTTTGGGCGTGGAAGGCCGCGTGTTCCCCGAAGTGCGCAGCTTGGGCGGTGCGGCATGGGTGTTTACCTTTTGCCTGTACCCGTATGTGTATTTGCTGGCACGCACCGCGCTGGCAGACCGCGCCACGCATTTGATGGATGCCGCCCGCCTGCTGGGCGCACCCATGCGCAGGCGCGTGCGTGAGATCGCGTTGCCGCTGGCTCGCCCCGCCGTGGCGGCAGGCGTAGCGCTGGCGCTGATGGAAACGCTGGCGGACTTTGGCGTGTCCAGCTACTTTGGCATTCAAACTTTCACCGCTGGCATCTACAAAGCCTGGCTGGTGCTGGACAACCGCATCGCCGCCGCACAGCTGGCCACATTGTTATTGCTCGTGGTGGTGCTGCTGCTCAAGCTGGAGCACAGAGCGCAGAAGAAAATGCGTTTTGCGGTAACCAAAGGTGGTCATGCGGCCAGCGCACCTGTCAAGTCAGGCGCTAAGGTGTCTCACTTGTCGGGAAAGCGCTTGGTGCTGGCTTGGTTGGTATGTGGTTTGCCGGTGTTGATGGGGTTTGTCTTGCCGCTGCTGTTCATGCTGCGGCCCTTTTTAGCCTCGCTCAAATCGGACGATGCGCCGCTGCCGTGGGCGCAGTTTGGCCAATGGGCGGCGAACAGTGTGATGCTGGGCGGCATCAGCGCGGCGATGGCGGTCGCCTTGGCCTTGATGTTGGCTTTCGCGGTGCGCACGCGGTCTGACGCGCTCACGCGTGGGGTCGCGCAGTTGGCGGGCGTGGGTTATGCCATTCCGGGTGCGGTGATCGTGGTGGGCTTGTTGATTCCCGTCGGCTGGATACAGCTTAAACTGCCACAAGCCGGCGTAGGCTATTGGGTGACTGCTACAGTTTTAGGTGTTATTTGGGCCTACGTCGTGCGCTTTACCGGCGTGGCGCTGCAGTCGGTGCAAAGCGGCTACACCAAAATCCCCACCAGTTTTGACGATTCAGCCCGCATGCTGGGCGTCAGCGGCCTAAGCTTGATGCGCCGCGTGCATGCACCGTTGCTGAAGCGCGCCACCGCCGCAGCGGTACTTTTGGTGTTTGTCGATGTGATGAAAGAGCTGCCCGCCACGCTGGTGTTGCGCCCGTTCAACTCAGACACCTTGGCCGTCGTCGCCTACCAGTTGGCACGCGACGAGCGCTTGGGTGAGGCGGCGTTGCCATCGCTGGCGCTGGTATTGGTGGGTTTGCTGCCCGTCATTTTGCTGAGTCGCACGCTGAGATCCAGGTGATTTTTTAAGTTAAAGCCTGGTGTTTACCTTGGTAGATTAATTTGGAATAGGGGTATATCTTTATGGATATGAGCGAAGCCCAAAACGAACCGCACCATACCCATGCGGACAACAGTTCAAGTACGTATGTGCCCTACGTGCCACCCCCGTCAGACGCGCCCACCAAAGAAATCGTTAATTTAAGCTTTTCAGACCCTTTTAGCTGGCTGGCAAGCGGCTGGCACGACATGCTGGTGGCCAAAGGCATCGCCGCTTTTTATGGTGTGTGCTTTTGGCTCATGGCGCTGGTGTTGGGCGTGGTTTTTCACAACAAACCCGAATACGCCATGTCGATTGCGTCTGGCTGCTTGCTGGTCGGGCCGTTTCTGGCCATGGGGCTGTACGAAGCCAGCCGCCGGCTGGAGCAGGGTGAAACGCCTGAGTTGGGCGCATCGCTGATCTGCTGGGACAAACACATCCGCAGCATGGGCATGCTGGTGTTGGTGCTGATTGTGTTGGAGCTGCTGTGGGGCAGGGCGTCTTTGGTGGTGTTTGCGGTGTTTTTCAATACCGGCATGCCGTCCACCACAGGGGTGCTGCAAGCCATTTTTAGCTTGCAAAACTGGGAGTTCTTGGCCGTTTATGTGCTGGTGGGCGGGTTTTTTGCGGCCCTCGTATTTGCCATCTCCGTCGTCTCCATCCCGATGATTTTGGACCGCGATACCGACGCCATCTCCGCCGCCATCATCAGCCTGCAGGTGGTCTTTGGCAACCTGATCGTCATGCTGCTGTGGGGGGCGCTTCTTACCACTTTGGTTGTCGTCGCTCTCATCCCCTGGGGAGTGGGACTGTTGTTGATTGGCCCCTGGCTGGGGCACGCCAGCTGGCACGCTTATCGAGGATCGGTGCGCTGGTTGGTTTGAACGCAATTAAGTCTTCATGCTAGCACTTCATTTCGTTGCCTTGCAACTCCAGAATGCAAGCGTGCTTAAAAGCGGACAGCCGCCAGCCAGGATTCGCACCGCCACGACCTGACCCGGAATAGGCCGATGCCAGTTCGAGGCTGCGCGGTATAGGACTTTTAAGACCTATCCTCTGAGATCACGCAAGGTCGAAGCGATCAAGGTTCATCACCTTGTTCCAGGCCGCCACAAAG
>JAYWCQ010000336.1:0-7257 GCA_043780435.1 Polaromonas sp. | reverse complement strand
CTGTTGCACAGGCCGCTTTTGCTCACGCAACATGAACAAATACAAGCTCTCCACCTTCTCACGCGCCCACGGCGTTTTGCGCAAAAACTTCAGGCTAGACGCCACGCTGGGGTCGAGCACAAAACTGCGGATGTGGATGCGCTGGCCAAGGTCGTCCCAGCCATAATGCTCGACCAGCGCCGTCACCATCGCCTCCAAGGTCACGCCGTGGAGGGGGTTTCTGGCTTGAGCCGGTGGCTGCGCTGGTGAAGAAGGCAGTTCTGCAGTCAAAACAGCTTATTTTTTAGGCAACTTAGCCGCTTTGCCGCGCAAAGGCACTTGTGTCACCACGGTTGGGCGCACGGCGTCAACCGAGATTGCTTTGGGTGGAGACGTGTCTTTCTTTGGTTTTTTAACCATTTTTTGTGATCCGAGACCTTTTGCCATGATGTTCTCCAGTTATGTTGCTGAATGTTGTTAAATGCCGTTTTGAATGGGTATTATCGTACCCATACGTTTATTTTAATTAGATTTCAAAACAATTTACCATGCAAAACATCACCGTACGCCCCGCCACCTTGGGCGATGTCCCCGCCATCACCGCCATCCACATCCGCGCCTGGCAAATCGCCTACGCTGGCATCATGGCAGATGAGCATTTGGACAACCTCTCGTCAGAGAAGCGCGCCGCTTTCTGGACAGACGCGATTGAGTACAGCGAGCCGCAAGTCTGGGTCGCCATGGGCTCTACCAAAACCGGCGAAAAAGTCGTCGGTTTCGTCGGCTTCGACCGCTCCCGCGACGCCAAAACCAAACCGACGACTGGTGAAATTTGGGCCGTCTACGTTGACCCCGAGCATTGGGGCAAAGGCGTTGGCTTGGCCCTGTGGGACGCCGCCCGCGAAGGCATGCAAGAAGAAGAATTCACCGAAGCCACCCTGTGGGTACTCGTCCAAAACGAACGCGCCTTGCACTTCTACGACATGGCCGGCTTCAAACGCGAAATGACCACGTTGAAAACCGTAGAAGTAGGCGGCGCTAAGCTGGAAGAGATTCGTTTAAAACGCTCATTAGCGTAGTCCAAGCTGATTTTTGCTATATTTAAAATAGCATCTTAGGCAATAAATACGCTGGCTATAGGTATATTTAAGCCCCTAATTTAATCACCAAGTCACTCAGCGGCTGCGCACAGCAGGGGAGTATCAAACCGGCTTGCTTTTCCTCGGCGCTTAAGCCTGGCCAGTCAATGTTGTAGCGGATTTCGCCACTTATCAAAGTGCTGATACAGGTGCGGCAGGTGCCGTTGCGGCAGGAGCTGGGCGGGTAGATTTGGGCTCTTTCAGCGGCTTGCAGGATGGTTTGGGCTGCATCTGCTGAAAATTGTAGGTTTTCTGGCGCTATCGTGACCGTGAAGGAGGCTGCGGGCATGGTTTAGTTATTGGTTGTAGACTCAAAGACTAGCTTTTTTGCTGTATTTTTCATTATTTTAAGGAAACCCCATGTCAATTTCTATGTACGCCGCTTCCGTCCCCGTGTTTCAGCAAGCACTGCAAGCTTTGAGTGGTTCTTTAACCAAAGCAGCCGCGCACGCCGAAGCCAAGAAAATCGCGCCTGAGGTGTTGTTGCAAAGCCGTTTGTACCCAGACATGTTTCACATGCTGCGCCAGGTACAAATTGCTTGCGATTTTGCCAAAGGCACGTGTGCGCGTTTGGCTGGGGTGGACGTGCCGGCTTATGAAGACACTGAAGTGACGTTTGACGACGCGCAAGCCCGCATCGCTAAAACGCTGGCGTTTATCGCCACTTTGCCTGCGGCCAGCATCAATGGCAGCGAAGAGCGCCAAATTGTGACCCAACCAGGCACAGCGCGTGAGCGCACGTTTACGGGCCAAGCGTATTTGCTGACCTATGCACTGCAGCATTTCTTTTTCCACACCACAACGGCCTACGCTATCTTGCGCCACAACGGTGTTGAAGTGGGTAAAAAAGACTTTGTGGGTGCGAATTAATCGCTAAATCAGGTTTGATTCTGCTCGCCCCGATGGAGGGGCTACTTGATTTTGTGCTGCGCGACATCCTCACCCGTGTGGGTGGAGTGGACAGGTGCGTGTCTGAATTCATTCGGGTGACCAACACCGAACTGCCCGAGCGCGTGTTTTACCGCGTCGTGCCTGAGCTGCTGAATAAGGGGCTGACATTTTCTGGCGTGCCCGTGCGTCCGCAATTGCTCGGCTCAGACCCTGCTTGCATGGCAGACAACGCAGCTGCACTGGCCAGACTCAACCCACCCGGTATCGACCTCAATTTCGGCTGCCCCGCCAAAGTGGTGAACCGCCACGGCGGTGGCGCGGCGCTGCTGGATGAGCCTGAGCTTGTCGCAAAAATAGTGTCTGCCGTGCGCCGCGCTGTGCCGTCCAACATTCCCGTGTCCGCCAAAATGCGGCTGGGCTTCAATGATGACAGCCGCGCCGAGGAATGCGCCATCGCCATTGCGTCCAGCGGTGCCAGCGAGCTGGTCGTCCACGCCCGTACGAAAGCCGATGGCTACAGACCGCCCGCGTACTGGGCACGGATTGCAGATATTCGCGCCGTCGTCAACATCAAAGTCATCGCCAACGGCGAAATTTGGAATGTTGATGATGCCAAGCGTTGCCAAGAACTATCCGGCTGCGACACGCTGATGATTGGGCGCGGCATGGTGCAAAACCCGGGTTTGGCCAACGACATTAAGGGTTTGGCCGATGCTTCTAGCTGGCAATCCATTCAACCGCTGCTGCACGATTTTTGGGAATTGGTGTGCAACCGCCTAGACAGAAAATCAAGAACCGGCAGGTTCAAGCAATGGCTCAACTTCCTGCGCCGACAGTATCCAGAAGCTGAAATCGCCTACATGGCACTGCGTACTTGCAATGATCCGGATCAGGTGGATGCTTGGTTTGCAGCATTCATTCCCGCAAAAACAGCGCTTCAAACCCATTGACAGGCTCAAACCGCTTGTTGCGGTAGCACAGCCGCGTAGGTCCAGGCAGGGCGCGTTCACGTATTGAATGTTGTAAATCGCCTGGGTAAGTGATGGTGCGCAGGCCTTCAAAGTCAAATGGCTCGGGTTCAATCACCGCCGGTGGCTTGCTTCTGGCTTCAGCCAAAGCGCTGGCAACCGTGCGGTGGTGCGACAAATGCGCCAAGCTCATGATTTGCGGCGGTGCAAGGGCAATGCCGCCGCTCCAGTATTCCTCTAACGCCGCACGAGGCGCTAACCATACGCTTTCGGTGGTCTCAAAATTATCGTGCACCGCCGTTTGATGATGAGGCACAGCTGCAAGAAAGAAGCGAGTGTCAAAGCGCTTGGTCGATACGGAAGCGAGTTTGGGCGTGATCCAGCGTGACCACGGTTGCACGTGCTGGGTTTGTAGCCGCAAGCCAAGCTGCGCGAGTATGGTTGGGAAACTTTGACCGTTTTTGAGTAATTCTGCCGCTTGGGCGGTAATTTCAAGATTTGCGTTTTCTGCAAACAGAACGCCTGATTCTTCAAATGCTTCTCGTAAAGCGGCCACGTACAACGCAGCAGCATTGTGGTGCTGCAAAGCTGGCTCGTTCAGCGCAGCATGTAAGGCTTGCGGCGTTTGGTCCAAACGGTTCGGCATGTCGTCAATCGCATCAGCTGCATCCAGCTTGCCGCCCGGAAAGACATAAGCCCCCCCCAATACGTCAGACAAACCGCTGCGTTTCATCAAAAACACCTCCAAACCGGATGGCGCGTCGCGCAGGAGAACGACGGTTGACGCGTCGCGGACAGGGGTTTCTATGGCTTGGTGGTTTAATTCCATAATGATGTTTAGAAAAGTCTCTTGAATATTAAATTTTGTTAAATTATCTTAAATTTAGAAAAAGGAAATGCATATGTCGTTAGATTTTAAGGGTCGCGTTGCTATTGTGACCGGTGCGGGCGGTGGCTTGGGTCGCCAACATGCCTTGGCTTTGGCGGCGCGGGGTGCAAAAGTGGTGGTGAATGACCTTGGTGGTGCGCGAGATGGCGCGGTGGGCACGGGTTCTGTAACCGCAGCACAAGCCGTGGTCGAAGAAATTCGCGCTGCAGGTGGCGAGGCGATGGCCAATGGCGCATCCGTCACCGACTTTGCCGCTGTACAAACGATGGTGGCCGAGGCGATGGCGAAGTGGGGCAGGGTGGATATTTTGGTCAACAACGCCGGTATTTTGCGTGACAAAAGCTTTGCAAAGATGGAAATTGCTGACTTTGCACTGGTGGTGGACGTGCATTTGATGGGCGCGGTGAACTGCAGCAAAGCCGTTTGGGTCATCATGAACGAGCAAAAATATGGTCGTATTGTGATGACGACGTCATCCAGTGGCCTGTATGGCAACTTTGGCCAAGCAAACTATGGCGCAGCCAAAATGGCTTTGGTGGGGTTGATGCAAACGCTGTCTATTGAAGGGGCGAAAAACAACATTCGGGTGAATTGCCTAGCGCCAACGGCAGCTACCCGCATGACCGAGGGCTTGATGTCAGAAGAAGTCTTGACAGCATTGAAACCCGAAGCCGTCGTACCTGCCATGCTGGTGCTGGTGGCTGAAAATGCGCCGACCCGTACGATTTTGTGCGCCGGTGCGGGCACGTTTGAGGCAGCGCATATCACGATGACGCAAGGCGTACATATCGGTTTGAGTGAAGATGCATCTGAATTGTTGGCTGAAAAATTGGCTGAAGTGACTAACCGGCAGGGCGATACGGTGCCTATGAGTGGTGGTGCGCAGGGCACGAACGAAATTGGCAAATTGATGGCTAGTAAGCAGTCGATTGAGTACTTCCAATAAGTTATTTTGAAAACGCTCAATATCATCGGGGCGGGGCGGGTCGGCCGTAGCTTGGCGCATTTGTGGCACAAGCAGGGTGTGTTTGCAATTCAAGATGTGCTGACACGCTCTCAAAGCAGTGCCGATGATGCGGTGGCGTTCATAGCTGCAGGACGCGCGGTGACCCGTCTGGGCGACATGCGCTCGGCTGATGTGTGGATGCTGGCCGTGCCAGATGGTCAAATAAAAAATGTCGCTATGGAGCTATCAAATACGGCAATAGCCGGCGTATTTATTGCCTCAGGCGCTATTATTTTTCACTGTAGTGGGGCGTTGTCATCGGCTGAATTGCAGCCCTTAAGGAGTGCAGATGATAAAAATTTGCAAGTTTCCAGCGCGCATTGCATTTTGAGTTTCAGCGCACCAGCCTCCGTCATCACCCAGTTTGCAGGCACGCCGTGTGCGTTAGAAGGTGACGCTGCTGCCAAGCAAGTTTTGCAGTCAGCCTTTGAAGCGATTGGTGCAAACTGCTTTGACTTGGCCGCCAAAGACAAAGTGTTGTACCATGCTGCCGCTGTGTTTGCGACGAATTTTTTACCGGTGTTGCAAGTCGTCGCCGCTGATTTGTGGCAAAGCACGGGCATGCCTAAAGAGCTGATTGCGCCTTTGAATGCCTCACTCTTGCAAAAGGCGGTGCAAAACATAGCAGCGCAAGGCGCAGCCAAAGCTTTGACCGGTCCTGCAGCACGGGGGGATACTGAATTGGTAGCGATGCAGGGAAAAGCCGTTGCAGAATGGAACGTAGATGCGGGCGCGGCTTACGCTGCGCTTAGCCAATTAGCAGCGCGGATCGCTAAAAACGGTACGATTGATAAATAAGTCATCAATAAGTCGATAAATTTAGCCAAGGAAAAATCAATATGAGTCACTCAGCAATTTCTACAGTTTTGTACACAGAGCAAGGCGCAGTCGCCATCATCACCCTGAATCGCCCCGAAGCGTTGAACAGTTTTACCCGCCAAATGCATACCCAGCTGTGGGCGGCGCTGGACAAAGCAGAGGCCAACGCCGCCATTCGCGCCCTAGTCATCACCGGTGCAGGCCGTGCTTTTTGCGCGGGGGCGGATTTGGCGGAGTTTGATTTTGAACCAGGCCCGAATGTGGAAGATTTGATGCGCCGCGCCGACCCAGGCCCGGTGATTGACCAATTGTTCAACCCCACGGCACGCCGCTTGCAAAGCCTGCGCATGCCCACCGTCGCAGCGGTGAACGGCGTGGCTGCGGGCGCGGGCGCTTCACTGGTGATGAGTTGCGACATGGCGATTGCTGCACCGGTTGCGAGTTTTATTCAAGCCTTCAGCAAAATTGGATTGATTCCAGACGCGGGCGGCAGTTGGTTTTTACCGCAGCGCCTAGGCTTGGCGCGAGCCATGGGTTTGGCGTTGACGGGAGATAAATTAACCGCTGCCCAGGCAAAAGAATGGGGCATGATTTGGGATGTGGTTAAAGAGGATGAAGACTGCGTGGCTGCCGCGACAGCCCTGGCAGAGCGCTTAGCCGCCATGCCCACCAAAGCGATGGTCGCGACCCGCCATTTGCTGCGAGATGCTTCAACCCGTACGCTGAACCAGCAGCTTGATGCTGAGCGCGATGCCCAATCCGCCATGGGGCAAACGCATGACTATATTGAAGGTGTGATGGCTTTCAAAGAAAAACGCCCCGCTAAGTTCAAAGGGGCGTAGTTTCTAAAAATTACCAGCGTTATTTGACCGTGATCGTGATGCGATCACTCATCACCACGGGGTGATGCGGAATGTGGTTTTGGTCACCCAGCACCATCTGCAAGCTGTGAACGCCGGGTTTCAAAGCGACAGAAGCCTCGGTTTGCCCCGCTCCAAAATGGCGGTGGTTGTCGCTCACGGGGATGCCAGCATTGACGTCTAACTCAGCTACATCGACGAGCAAATGGTGGTGGCCAGTGGCAGCCTTTTCAACGCCTGCTGGCGCAACGCCCATGCCGCGTAAACCAAACTGTACGTTGACAGGGCTGGCCACAGTGTCGCCATTCTTCAGGTTGATGAAATACAAACTCGTACCTGAAACTGCAGCTACTTTGTTGTAAGTACCTAAAACAACGGGTGCGCTGGCATTTGCTTTGAGTGGCTCGGTGGCCGCGGCTGAACCATACATCATGCGGTGATGACTGCAGCCTGCGAGTGTGAGCACGCTCACGAGTAAAACGGGTAACAGAAGGGGTGAGCTTGCTTTCATGGGAGGTCTCCGTTAAAGTGCAAATAATGACCAATTAGTCGTTGTCATGTTACGTTACAGCTCAAATGCTTGCAAGTCAACAAAATGACTTTAAATTGTCAGCAACAAATGAATTGTCCGGTTTCTAGCAAGTAATCTGTCCGGTTTGTGGAGGTGAAATGAACCATCCCCCCATCAGCCGGGCCCGCTACCTGC
>JAYWCQ010000335.1:0-2765 GCA_043780435.1 Polaromonas sp. | reverse complement strand
TACAACTTCTCGTTGAGCCCCATCCATCAAGCCTACTCAGCGCCTACGTATTGCGGTGGCCCGACATCAAACTTCACACCCGCACCCGGCACGATCGTTGATGCGAGCTACTACTACAACGTGATTGTTCCGCGCGTTCGTTAAACGTTAATCCATGAAATGCTATTTTAATGATAGCGTCTCAGGCGTTAAACAAACCAACTAGAGCTTGATTTAGAAGTTAAATCAGGCTTTTTTAGCTTACGAGCTCAAATCAGATGCGAGAGACGTCAGCGCTTCGGGATCTATTTGCGTGTGCGCTGGGTAGTTGGTATGGTCGCAGCCTAGCTTCACGCCTGCACCCGCGATAACGGCTGCGCGCATGGCAGCATTCAATTCAAAACGCACAAAATGGACAGCTGAAGTTTTCTCGTCGTTCTCGCGCTCCAGGTCTTCGTCGGCAATGGCATAGACGCGAGTGTGACCTTCGACTTCCACGAACATGTGGTCTGCCACCCCGATCAGGCGCGCTAATTCACGCCGGCGCTCGTTTTCGTCTGGGTACTCTATCAGCATGGTGGCTTTCCAGTTGCCGCCATCAGGAACCAAAGGCGCGTATGCCTCGATTTCTTGCAAAATGCCCTCTTCTTCAAACACCTTTTCAATGCGCAGCATTTCCTGAATTTGGTAGCGCACTGTCGTTTCGGATTCAAACTGCAAATTGATATGCTCACCCAAATGCACAGAGCGCAGCTGTCGGTGCGCCATGATGGCGACGTGGTTGGCCTTGCGGTACTTGCTGTAGGCCTCTAAAGACATGAGGTTTTCAGGGGTTATATTTCCGGTCAATTGCATAATATTTCTCAAATTCAATTCAATTATTTATTCGATAATTTTTTAACTTACCTCAACCCGTAGGCCTCACGAATCAGCGTGAGCGGGTGTTTTTGCGGTACGGTATGGCCTTCTGCCAATTTATTCACCTCAAAACCCTGCGCGATATGGTGACCACCCAGCGGGCAATCCGAACTGATCACATCAGGCAAGCCACCATCTTTGTGGTTGGCCATGGCTTTGAAAAGAGGTTTGCCAATCTTCATGGCTTGATCGTGGGTGCCTACTTTGACACCAAACGTGCCGGCGTGGCCGGAGCAGCGCTCATGCGTATGGACGCTGGTGCCAGGCACCATTTTGAGCATTTCTTCGGTCTTTTTACCAATCTGCTGCACGCGGCCGTGGCAAGGAATTTGGTAGCTGATTTTGCCCAATTCAACAGGAAAATCGACCTTTAGCAAGCCATCCCGTTTGCGCGCCATCAGGTACTCGAACGGGTCCCACATTGCTTCTTTGACCAAGGCAACTTCAGTGTCACTGGAAAACATCAACGGGATTTCTTGTTTGAACATCAGCGTACAGCTGGGCACAGCGCTCAAAATAGCGAAACCATCTTTGGCATATTTGGCTAAAACGGGAATATTCGCGTCTTTGCTGTGTTTGACGGAATCAAGATCGCCCAACTCCAGCTTAGGCATGCCACAGCAAGATTCTTTTTCAACGATCACATAAGGCACTGCGTTGTGGTCCAAGATTTTCAGTAAATCGTGCCCAATGCCTGGTTCGTTGTAGTTGATGTAGCAAGTGGCGTAAATAGCGACTTTGCCAGGGGTTTTGTCGCCATCCACCACAGAATGCTCTTTAGACATTGCTGCACCAGAGCGGAATTTTTTGGCTGCGAATTCAGGCAACCACGCATCCTTGTCTACGCCCAGTACTTTTTCCATCACCACACGTGCTGGTTTGGTTTTATTGACGGCGTTGACAACCTGCGAAACGATAGGAATACCGGCAAACGAACCTGTCACATCGGTGGAAGACAGTATCTTCTCGCCCATGCCGACTTCGCCCTTTTTGAACTTGATCGCTTTGGCGCGCAGCATGGTGTGCGGAAAGTCTAAATTGAACTCGTGCGGCGGCACGTAGGGGCACTTGGTCAGGTAGCACAGGTCACACATATAGCACTGGTCAACCACTTTCCAGTAGTCTTTTTTGTCCACGCCATCAACTTCCATGGTCTTGGACTCATCCACCAAGTCAAATAAGGTCGGAAATGAACCGCACAAGCTCACGCAGCGGCGACAACCATGACAAATATCAAAGATGCGCTCCATTTCGTGAAAGGTCGCTTCTTCGTTGTAATAGTCGGGATTTTGCCAGTCAATCGCGTGACGGGTCGGGGCGGCTAGGTTGCCTTCTGTTGCCATATGTGCCTCTTTTAAATATTCTGCATTGGATGCTTCTTAGACCTTATAAGTCCCAGAACACCCAACACACAAAATTCAATGATGAATCAAGTTTTGATCAACGATCAATCCACCAACTCAACCAAAGCCTTGGTGTAGCGGTTCGCGTGTGAACGCTCGGCTTTTGCCAAAGTTTCAAACCAATCAGCCACTTCGTCGTGGCCTTCGGTACGCGCTGTTTTGGCCATGCCTGGGTACATATCGGTGTACTCATGGGTTTCGCCAGCGACTGCGGACTTCAAGTTGTCACGGGTCGCGCCAAACGGCATGCCGGTGGCTGGGTCGCCACATTGCTCAAGCCACTCTAAGTGACCGTGCGCATGGCCGGTTTCGCCTTCAGCGGTGGAGCGAAACAACGCTGCCACGTCTGGTTGGCCTTCAATGTCTGCCTTGTTCGCGAAATACAAATAGCGACGGTTCGCCTGTGACTCGCCTGCGAAGGCGGCTTTCAGGTTGTCTTCCGTTTTTGAGCCTTTGAGTGCTGCC
>JAYWCQ010000334.1:0-3025 GCA_043780435.1 Polaromonas sp. | reverse complement strand
CTATTTGTATTTATTTATTGGAGAAAACTGAATGAAATTCATCAAATTGAAACTTGCCGCTACTGTTTTGGCTGCTTTGGGCACCATGTTAGCTACAACAGCAAAAGCTGAAGACACCATCGCTAAAGTCAAAGCATCTGGCAGCATCACCATGGGTGTGCGTGATTCTTCTGGCGCGTTGTCTTACACACTTGGTGACGGCAAATATGCAGGCTATCACGTTGAAATTTGCCAGGGCATCATTGCAGAAATCGAAAAAGCAGCAGGCAAAAAGCTAGAAATCAAATACACACCAGTCACTTCGCAGAATCGTATTCCCTTGGTACAAAACGGTACAGTTGATATTGAGTGTGGTTCAACAACGAACAATGCAACACGTCAAAAAGACGTTTCTTTTGTTGTGACAACATATGTTGAAGAAGTTCGTATTGCCGTGAAAGCTAATGGCGGCATTACTAATATTGCGCAGCTAAATGGTAAAAATGTAGCAACTACTACGGGTACAACTTCTGTTCAGTTATTGCGCAAGCATGAAAAAGCCACTGGCGTTGACTTCAAAGAAGTATTCGGCAAAGACCACGCCGACAGCTTCTTGTTGTTAGAATCTGGTCGCGCTGAAGCTTTCGTGATGGATGGTCAGATTTTGGCGGGCAACATTGCAACGGCTAAAAACCCTGCTGATTTCAAAATCGTGGGTGAAGTTTTGAGCGTTGAACCTATCGCCATCATGATTCGTAAAGACGACCCAGCAATGAAAAAACTGGCTGACGATACCGTCAAAGCGATGATCAAGTCTGGTGCGCTTGCAAAAATGTACGACAAATGGTTTGTACAACCTATCCCACCAAAAAACACCCGCGTCGGTTTGCCAGCTAGCGAAGCTACCAAAGCAGCATGGGCTACACCTAACGACAACCCTGTCGAGTCTTACGCAAAGAAGTAAATCAGGTATATATTTGAAGCCTTGAATTTACAGCTAAGTTAGCCCTGCCAATGCAAGTGCTTTGGCAGGGTTTGTTTTTTGGGGAGTCGCGATGAATTTAGACTGGCAAGTATTTTTAAAAGACGACGGCGGAGGTCGTACCTATTTGGAGTGGATGATCCAATCATGGGGCTGGACACTGTCCGTTGCTGGCTGTGCATACGTCGTTGCCATGGTTATGGGGGTATTGATTGGTACAGTTCGTACTCTGCCCAATAGCCCCTGGCTAGTGCGACTTGGGAATGCATGGGTTGAGCTTTTTAGGAATATTCCCTTACTTGTCCAAATTTTCCTGTGGTATTTTGTTGTGCCAAAAGTGTTTCCTGCACTGCAACAAGTTCCTGGTTTTGCCTTGGTTGTTGTTGCTCTGGGGTTTTTCACCTCGGCGCGGATTGCTGAACAAGTTCGTGCAGGTATTCAAGCGTTACCCAAAGGCCAAAGATATGCTGCCAGTGCCATGGGTTTCACAACTTGGCAGTCGTACCGTTATGTTTTGCTGCCCATGTGTTTACGTATCATCATGCCACCGCTGACCAGCGAAACCATGAACATGTTGAAAAACTCGTCGGTAGCGTTTGCGGTGTCTGTTGCAGAGTTAACTTGGTTTTACACGCAAGCTGCGGAAG
Organism: Polaromonas sp.; assembly: GCA_043780435.1. GTDB lineage: Bacteria > Pseudomonadota > Gammaproteobacteria > Burkholderiales > Burkholderiaceae_C > Aalborgiella. The sequence continues at coordinate 1,417 of JAYWCQ010000334.1, read as the reverse complement.
AGACCTCAAAAGGTATCGAGATATTTTTAGGCGTGACCGCGCTTTATGTGATTTCGGCTTTTGCCGTGAATCGTGTGATGGCATACATCGAGAAGAAAATCCAAATCCCAGGCTTCATTGTCGCCGGTGGCACGGGCGGGGGGCATTAGCATGGGTGGACTTGACCTCAGCTTTGTCAATTGGGAAATTATTTCCAAATTCGTTGTTAATGGATTTTGGTTCAGCGTGCAGCTAACCATCATCGCAACCTTGGGCGGCATCGCATTGGGTACCGTGCTTGCCTTGATGCGTCTATCGGGCAGTAAAGTACTGGCTTTGCCTGCTACGATTTACGTCAATGGCATGCGTTCCATTCCCTTGGTGATGGTTATTTTGGGCTTCTTTTTGTTGGTGCCTTTTTTGATCGGTCGCCCGATCGGTGCAGAGCTCTCCGCCATCATCACCTTCGTTGCTTTTGAAGCGGCCTATTTCAGTGAAATCATGCGTGCGGGTATTCAGTCCATCCCGCGCGGGCAAGTGCATGCGGGGCAGGCTGTAGGTATGACTTATAGCCAAAACATGCGCCTGATTGTCTTGCCACAAGCCTTTCGCAACATGCTGCCTATTTTGCTGACGCAAACGATTATCTTGTTTCAAGACACATCACTGGTCTACGCCATTGGCGCTTACGATTTGCTCAAAGGTTTTACCACGGCTGGAAAAATTTATGGCCGTCCAGAAGAGGCATATATCTTAGCTGCCGTGGTTTATTTTGTGATCTGCTTTAGCCTGTCGTATTTGGTCAAAAAATTGCAAGCCAAAATCGCCATTATTCGATGATTTAAATTCAGTCGATACATACATAGCTCATAAATTTCGGAGAAGAATATGATTGAACTCAAAAACGTTTCAAAATGGTACGGCGCAGTACAGGTGCTGAATGACTGCACCACCCATATCAAAAAAGGCGAAGTCGTGGTGATTTGTGGGCCGTCTGGCTCGGGCAAGTCAACCTTGATTAAGACGATCAACGCCTTAGAGCCTTTCCAAAAAGGCGAAATATTTGTAGATGGCTTGGCGGTGCATGACCCCAAAACAGATTTGCCAAAACTGCGTTCACGTGTCGGCATGGTGTTTCAAAATTTTGAACTTTTTCCGCATTTCAGCGTGACTGAAAATTTGACGATTGCCCAAATCAAAGTATTAGGTCGCAGCCCTGAAGAAGCCAAAGCGCATGGCTTGAAATACTTAGACCGTGTGGGCTTGATGGCGCACAAAGACAAGTTTCCAGGACAGCTGTCTGGCGGTCAACAGCAACGGGTAGCAATTGCGCGCGCGCTGAGCATGGACCCGATTGCCATGCTGTTTGACGAACCTACTTCAGCGCTTGACCCTGAAATGGTGGGCGAGGTACTGGACTGCATGATGGGCTTGGCCG
>JAYWCQ010000333.1:0-3617 GCA_043780435.1 Polaromonas sp. | reverse complement strand
GCTGGAAGAGCTGGACGGCCACAAAAAAGGCATGACCGAGGTCAACCGCAACGCGCGCCAAACCAGCCGTTCGCTGGATGCCTTAGCCGCAGCCAAAGGCGCCGACATGACGCTAGGATTGCAATTGGACACCACAGGCCACAAAGAAGCCAAAGGCCGCTTGTTTTTCCAAACCCAAGTTTTAGACTACAGCCTGCCTTCTAGCCTGCCACAGGGCAAGGCGGACAACCAGATTTTGGGTGTGGTCGAGGCTTTGCGTAAAGTCAACGTGGGCAAAGAGGTTGTATTGGTGTCCAAAGACATCAACATGCGCGTCAAAGCGCGGGCTTTGGGGCTGTTTGCCGATGACTATCAAAACGACAAAACGCTGGAAGACGGCGACTTGCTTTACTCAGGTGCTTTGGCGCTGCCAGCTGATTTTTGGACCAAACAGGCCAAAAACATTGAAAGCTGGCAAGAAGGCCACGCCACGTTTTACCGCTTGTCCGGCCCATTGGTGCAGGAAATGCTGGTCAACCAGTTCGTCTACTTTGAAGCGGCAGGAGAGCCAACTTTGTACGCCCGCGTCGTCGAAGTACGCAACCAAACCGTGGTTTTGAAGACGCTGAAAGACTACAAACACCTGAAAAACGTGGTTTGGGGCGTGGCGGCACGCAACCGCGAGCAAAACTTCGCCATGAACCTGCTGATGGACCCAGAAGTCGACTTCGTCACCCTCGCCGGCACGGCAGGTACGGGTAAAACGCTGATGGCGTTGGCCTGTGGCCTGACCCAAGTGCTAGACGACCGCCGTTACACCGAAATCATCATGACCCGTGCTACGGTGAGCGTGGGCGAAGACATCGGTTTTTTACCCGGCACAGAAGAAGAAAAAATGGGCCCGTGGATGGGTGCGATGGACGACAACTTGGAAGTGCTCGCCAAAACAGAGACCACTGCCGGAGAATGGGGTCGCGCCGCGACCAATGAGCTGATCCGCAGCCGCATCAAAGTAAAAAGCATGAACTTCATGCGCGGTCGCACGTTTTTGAACAAATACGTCATCATCGACGAAGCGCAAAACTTAACGCCCAAGCAGATGAAAACCCTGATCACCCGCGCCGGCCCAGGGACCAAAATCGTCTGCATGGGCAACTTAGCCCAAATCGACACCCCGTATTTAACCGAAGGCTCTTCAGGTATGACCTACGCCGTAGACAAATTCAAAGGCTGGCCACATGGTGGGCACATCACGCTAGCGCGAGGTGAGCGGTCTCGACTGGCGGATTTTGCGAGTGAAGTGTTGTGATTTATTTATCCAAATCACTATATATTTTATAGCATCTTAGGCAATAAATACGCCGGCTATAGCCAATTTAACCTATAAATCAGTGGTTAAATTGGCTTTTTTCATCACTTTTAATAATCCCCGCCCCCGCTCGCCAAACTTTCAAACTTAGTGATGGGTTTTAAGAAGGCGAGCTTAACCGTCCCCGTTGGGCCGTTACGCTGTTTGGCGATGATGACTTCGGCGACACCTGGCTCTTTGGAGAGTTCTTTGGTGTAGTAGTCGTCACGGTAGATGAACATGATGATGTCTGCGTCTTGCTCGATCGCGCCGGATTCGCGCAAATCGCTCATCATGGGGCGCTTGTCGGTGCGGGTCTCAACACTTCGGTTCAGCTGCGAGAGGGCGATCACGGGGCATTGCAGCTCTTTGGCGAGCATTTTCAAGCCCCGGGAGATTTCGCCCAGCTCGGTAGCGCGGTTTTCGCCGTTGCCGCCACCGCCTGAACCACTCATTAACTGCAAGTAATCGACCACAATCAAGCCCAATTTGCCGCATTTGCGAGCCAAACGGCGGGCGTTGGCGCGTAATTCGCTGGAATTCAAACCGGCGCTTTCGTCGATATGCAATGACACGGTGCGGAGTTTCTCAATCGCTTCCGTCAAACGCGGCCATTCTTCGTCGCTCAATTTGCCGGTACGCAAATGGGTTTGGTCGATCCGGCCAATAGAGCCGACCACGCGCACCGCCAATTGCGCTGCGCCCATCTCCATGGAGAACACGGCGACGGGCAAGCCTTCATTCAAGGCAACATGCTCAGCAATGTTGATGGCCAACGCGGTTTTACCCATGGACGGACGCGCAGCCAATACGACCAAATCACCGGCTTGGAAGCCCGAAGTCATGCGGTCTAGATCGTAAAAACCTGTGGGCACGCCGGTGATGTCGTTCGGGTTGTCGGCCATTTCCTGCACACGGTCGAGCAAATCGACCACCAAGGTGTCCATGCTTTGGAAGCCCTGCTTCATGCGCGAGCCTTCTTCACCGATGTTGAAGATTTTTTGCTCTGCTTCGTCCACAATAGTCGCCACGGGGCGGCCTTGGGTGTTGAAGGCGTTGGTGGCTATTTCGTCGCTGACACTGACCAGCTTGCGCAAAATAGCCCGTTCACGCACGATTTCGGCATAACGGCGGATGTTGCTGGCGCTGGGCACATATTGCGCCAAGGAATTGAGGTAGCTCAAGCCGCCGACTTCCTCGGATTTTCCCAGATTTTGCAGTTGCTCGTAAACGGTGATGACGTCTGCGGGTTTGGAGGCGTTGATGAGCGTGGTCATCGCGCTGTAAATCAAGCGGTGCTCGTAGCGATAAAAATCGCTGTCGTTGAGCAAGTCTCCTACCCGGTCCCACGCGGCGTTATCAAGCAACAGGCCGCCTAAGACGCTGGATTCAGCTTCGATGGAGTGCGGCGGAATGCGCAGCTGGGCGATTTGCCGGTCTGGGATAAAGTCTTGCGGTATTCGATTGTTGGAATCTCTGCCACCGAAGTCGCCATCTACCACGGCACTGTGAACATCATCGTGCGCATCACTTTGAGCGGCATTTTGCATCGCATGGTTGATATCGGCGAAAGAGGCTTCTGTAGGCGAAATAGGTACGGCGGCTGTCATGAATTTCCTTGAATCTAACCCTAAATACTAATACGAACGACTGTAAAAGTCACATGGAATGCTGTGCATAACCCATGCTTTTATTCTGTATAACTTCTGTATAAGCCACTAAATTGTGTGCAAAACTTTCAATACTAAAAACACAATAAAAAAGGCCACCGAGTTTGCACTCGGCAGCCTTTTTTTAGGTAGGAAATGCTAATTAAGCAGATTCGCCGTACACAGTCACGGTGATTTCAGCAACCACGTCAGTGTGCAAAGACACAGTAACGCTGCTGTCGCCAACAACCTTGATCTGGCCGTTTGGCATGCGAACTTGTGACTTCAAGACTTTGTAGCCTTGTTTGCCCAATTCTTCAGCGATGTCTGCATTGGTCACAGAGCCAAACAGACGACCGTCAACACCAGCTTTTTGCGTCAATTTAATGACGGTGCCACCGAGTTTTGTGCCTTGTTCTTGTGCTTCTGCCAACTTTGCAGCGGCTTGCTTTTCCAATTCAGCGCGTTTGGCTTCAAACTCTTTTTTCGCCGATTCAGTCGCGCGACGAGCGCGGCCTGATGGGATCAAGAAATTACGTGCGTAGCCGTCTTTTACTTTGACGATATCGCCCAAATTGCCGACGTTAACAACTTTGTCTAATAGAATAATTTGCATGGTGACTACTCCTTAGATGCGGTGC
>JAYWCQ010000332.1:0-4014 GCA_043780435.1 Polaromonas sp. | reverse complement strand
GTCAAAACCCTTGATCAGCACCACACGGGTGCTGGGGCGCAGGTTGCTGGCAACAGTCGCTAGGGTCATGGCGTTGGGCTCGGGTACTTCGGCGCTGATGGCTTGGTTCAGCCATGAGGAAAACTGTTGCAGCGGGTCGGCGTGCGAATCAGTTTCGCTCAATTCAGCGCGTTCGTAACTTTTTCGGAGGGAGGCGAGATCGGTCATACTGCCTAGTATAGAAACTTATGGAGAGATGAAGGGTGTTTCGTAACCTCGCGGTAACAAAAACGTGTGCACAACTTGACGTTTGGCGGTAAGATTCGATGTCGTAACTAAGTTACCAAAAAATATGAAACTAAACACCATCGTAGAACAAGTCACCCAGCGCATCAGAAAGCGTGGCGCGGTAACTCGGCAAGCTTATTTGGAACGCGTTGACATCGCCACCAACCGTCCGCGCGGCGCTGACCGACTGGGTTGCGCCAATGTGGCCCATGCTTTTGCGGCTTTGCCCAGCAACGACAAATTCAAGGTTGTGGCGGAAAAAGCGCCGAATATCGGCATCGTCAACGCCTACAACGACATGTTGTCGGCGCATGCGCCGTACCAGCAGTACCCCGACCTGATCAAAATCGAAGCCCGCAAACACGGCGCAACGGCACAAGTGGCGGGCGGCGTGCCTGCCATGTGCGACGGCGTGACGCAGGGTACGGCGGGCATGGAGCTGAGCCTGTTCAGCCGCGATGTGATAGCGATGTCCACCGCCGTCTCGCTCAGCCACGATGTATTTGACTGCGCGTTGATGCTGGGTGTGTGCGACAAAATCGTGCCGGGTTTGTTGATAGGCGCGTTGCAGTTTGGCCACTTGCCGACCGTGTTTGTACCGGCAGGGCCGATGACCAGCGGCTTATCGAACAACGCCAAATCCAAGGTGCGTGAGCTAGCGGCACTGGGTTTGGTCGGCCGCGCAGAGTTGTTAGAAGCCGAATCCAAGGCCTACCACGGACGCGGAACCTGCACGTTCTACGGCACAGCCAACAGCAACCAAATGCTCTTGGAAGCCATGGGCTTGCACGTGCCTGGCAGCGCTTTTGTGAACCCTGACAACGACTTGCGTGATGAGCTGTCCCGCGAGGCCACGCGTACCGTGCTGGCTTGCAAAACGCCGATTGGCAAGCTGGTGGACGAGCGCTGTATCGTCAACGCCATGATCGCTTTGCTGGCGACGGGCGGCTCGACGAATCACTTGATTCATTGGGTGGCCGTGGCGCGCGCGGCGGGCATCACGATTGATTGGGATGATTTCTCGGCCCTGTCGGGCGTGATTCCGCTGCTCAGCCGTATCTACCCGAATGGCAGCGCCGATGTGAACCAGTTCCAGGCGGCAGGCGGCCCGGGTTATGTGATTCGTGAGCTGCTGGACGCGGGTTTGATGCATGCCGATGTGTTGACCGTGCGCCCAGCGGGGTTGCGTGAGTACACCGGTGAGCCAAATTTGGTTGATGGCAAGCTGCAGTGGCAACCAATAGGCGCAACGCTTGACGACAGCATTTGCCGCCCCGTCAGCGCACCGTTCAGCGCCACGGGTGGTTTGATGCTGTTACAAGGCAATTTGGGCCGCAGCGTGATCAAAATATCTGCCGTGCCGGACGACTGCCACATCGTAGAAGCGCCAGCGCGCGTGTTTGAATCGCAAGAAGAGTTGCTGGCTGCTTTCAACGACAAAGAGCTGGAGCGCCTGTGCTTAGAAAACGCCGCTGGCGGCGTGATCTGCGTCGTCCGCTGGCAAGGGCCGCAAGCCAATGGCATGCCTGAACTGCACAAGCTCACGCCACCGCTGGCCGTGCTGCAAGGCAGTGGCTTCAAAGTGGCGCTGGTGACGGATGGTCGCATGAGCGGCGCATCCGGCAAGATTCCAGCGGCCATCCACGTGTCGCCCGAAGCGGCAGCGGGTGGACCCTTGGCCAAAGTGCGTACGGGTGATGTGATTCGTCTGGATGCAGTTGCAGGCACGCTGCAAGTGCTGGTCAGCGAGAGCGACTGGGCGGCACGCACGGTAGATGTGATGCCACAAACCCTGCGCGATGCAAATGGCTTGGGCATGGGCAGGGAATTGTTTGCTGCCATGCGGCGTAATGCCGCGATGGCGGAAGAAGGCGCTACAACCTGGTTATGAATACCATTACGAAAACCATATGAAATCAATTGACCTTAAAAACTTAACAGCCTTGCAAGTGATGCAAGACGCTCCTGTTATTCCCGTGATTGTGCTGAACGATGTCGCGCACGCTGTGCCTTTGGCGCGAGCCTTGGTGGCTGGCGGCATCCGCATGCTTGAAGTGACGCTACGCACACCGCAGGCCTTGGCGTGTATTGAGGCGATTGCCAAAGAAGTGCCAGAAGCGGTTATCGGTGCAGGCACCGTTCGCAGCGCAGCAGATGCACAAGCTGCCGCCAAGGCCGGCGCTTTATTCGCAGTTAGCCCCGGCTACACAAGTGCCGTTGGGAAAGCGTGCCGTGATCTGGGTTTGCCGCTGCTGCCAGGCGTCGCTACAGGTGGCGAAATCATGATGGCGCAGGAAGATGGTTTTACTGAATTGAAGTTCTTCCCCGCGATGCAAGCGGGTGGATCGGCCTTGCTGAAAGCCTGGAGCGGGCCATTTTTCGACATCAAATTTTGTCCAACCGGTGGTTTGACCTTAAGCAATGCACCTGACTTTTTGAGCCTGCCCAATGTGCAATGCGTGGGCGGTTCGTGGTTGACACCTGCAGATGCGATGGCTGCGGGCGACTGGGCGCGGATCACCAGCTTGGCCAAACAAGCCAGTTTGCTAAAAAGCTGAGCTAAACCGAACGCAAAGAATCGTTGGCATCAAAACGTTCGGATAAAGGACGTTGTATCAGCTCAATCTTGTACCCATCAGGGTCGGTCACAAAGGCAATCACTGTCGTGCCGCCTTTGACGGGTCCAGCCTCGCGGGTGACGGCACCGCCGTATTGAGCAGCTTGGGCACGCATGGCATTGCAGGTGGCCGCGACATCGGGCACACCCAAAGCCACGTGGCCATAAGCCGTGCCTAGCTCGTAGTTGTCTACGCCGTGGTTGTACGTCAGTTCAATTTCTGCATGCTCAGGGTTGCTGCCATAGCCTAAAAAAGCCAAGCTGTATTTGTACTCGGTGTTCTCAGAAGTGCGCAGCAGTTTCATGCCCAGCACATGGGTGTAAAAATCAATCGAACGTTGAAGGTTGCCAACGCGCAGCATGGTGTGTAGAAATCTCATCAGGGTATTGTGCCGTGATTTATCACGTATTGCATCAGGCCTGAAAAAAAGCGGGTTTGCACAAGCGTTTCATGGAGCATACCATCGAGATGGTTCATAATGTTTATTGTTGGTTTCGAAGTTCTTGCTGCTTGCAGATGTTCGGAGGTCATTTTGAAAGTTTTGAAATTGTCAGCCCAAGGGCTACCCCAGTCTTGGATATCGCTGGAAGAAGCGGTGATTCACTATGCGTGCAAAGACGTGCGTTGGGAATCTGGCGGGCAAGTGGCGGTGTACCACGGCGGGCACAACGCGCGCACGGGCGTGCAATCCATCATCACTGTCAACAGCATCATCGGCACGCGCGGCTTACCGAAAAACAACCCATTTTTAACCAAGCCAGGCTTAACCAACGGCAAGTTGTTTATTCGGGATCGCAATGTGTGCGCTTATTGTGGTAACTGTTTTCACGAGCAAGAACTCACCCGAGAACATATCATTCCCTTCGCCCAAAAAGGCATCGATACTTGGATGAATGTGGTCACCGCATGCCGAGGCTGCAACCATAGAAAAAGCAGCCGCACGCCCGAGCAAGCCAATATGCCCCTGCTCTACGCACCGTATGTGCCCAGCTTGTGGGAAGATTTTATTTTGCGGAATCGACGCATACTTGCCGACCAAATGGAATTTTTAATGGCGCATGTACCGAAAACATCTCGTTTGTCTGGATAATTATCTGTTTTAGGCAGAAGGAAGTTCGGATGACAACAC
>JAYWCQ010000331.1:0-13489 GCA_043780435.1 Polaromonas sp. | reverse complement strand
CACTTCGTCGAAGTAGCCTGTGCCCACTTCTTGCTGATGCGACACAAAAGTGTAGCCACGATCACGTGCTGCGAATTCTGGCTCTTGCACTTTCTCGATGTAGGCAGTCATGCCGCGCTTGACATAGTCTTGTGACAGGTCATACATGTTGTACCACATCGAATGGATGCCGGCCAAGGTGATGAACTGGTACTTGTAACCCATGGCACCGAGTTCGCGTTGGAACTTGGCAATGGTCGCATCGTCCAAGTTTTTCTTCCAGTTAAACGATGGCGAGCAGTTGTACGCCAACATTTTGCCTGGGTGAACTTTATGCACGGCATCAGCAAACTTCTTCGCGAAGTCCAAATCTGGTGTACCCGTTTCGCACCACACCAAGTCGGCGTAATCAGCATAAGCAATCGCACGAGCGACAGCTTGGTCAAAACCTTTGCGGGTTTTGTAGAAGCCTTCGGCGGTGCGCTCGCCCGTCAAGAATGGCTTGTCGAGTTCGTCGTAGTCGCTGGTCAACAAGTCTGCGGCTTCAGCGTCGGTACGGGCAATCACCAAAGTGGGTACGCCCATGACGTCTGCTGCCATACGCGCTGCGATCAGCTTTTGGCAAGACTCGCGGGTTGGCAACAACACTTTGCCGCCCATGTGGCCGCATTTTTTGACAGATGCCAATTGATCTTCCCAATGCACGCCGCCTGCACCAGCCTTGATCATGGCTTTCATCAATTCAAACGCATTCAACACGCCACCAAAACCTGCTTCTGCGTCGGCAACGATAGGCGCGAAGTTGTCGATATAGCCTTTGTCGCCAGCGTCAATGCCTTTTGAGTGCTGGATTTCATCTGCACGACGGAAAGTGTTGTTGATGGTTTCAACGACTTTTGGCACCGAGTCCACTGGGTACAAAGACTGGTCTGGGTACATAGAAGAATAGGTGTTGTTGTCCGCAGCGACTTGCCAGCCAGACAAGTAGATGGCTTTGACGCCAGCTTTCACTTGCTGCATCGCTTGACCACCTGTCAATGCGCCCAGGCAGTTGACGTAGTCTTCAGTGTGCAACAGGTTCCACAGCTTTTCAGCACCACGGCGCGCAATAGTGTGCTCGATAGGAAACGAACCGCGCAAACGCACGACATCAGCAGCAGAGTAACCGCGCTTGATGCCCTTCCAACGTGGGTTCGTCGCCCAATCTTTTTCTAACGCGGCGATTTGTTGTTCGCGGCTCAATTGTTCTGTAAGGCTTTGTGGCATAAAAATACTCCTTAGGATGAAAAAAAATCGTCGAACTGTGTAGTCCTTAGCCAATATTGTAGTCTTCTACAAGATTTATTTTCACTCTTATGTCTTATATAAGATAAATTTTATTTTAATTAAAAACAACAGCTTACAACGTTAGTTTCGCAATGTGGTTTTAAATTTTCCATATTGAGAAATTTTGACGCACTGCAGCATGACCAAGGCACAAGCTATAGTGCAAAGATGACCACGCATCACACCATCAACAGAACAACGGCCATTGCTTGCTTGATTCTTAGTATGTCCTTGGTCGGCAGCTATGTAGCACTGTCAAAACCGTTGACCTTGGTTTTACCTGTTTTATTGCTCGCTTGGCTGCGCTTTGGCATTGGCGGATTGGCCATGCTGCATTGGCTCAAAAAACCAATGCATGAACCCCTGATGACCCCACAAACCAAGCGCTTGGTATTTATTGAATCGCTGCTAGGCAACTTCCTGTTTTCAATTTGCATGCTCTACGGCGTCAGCATGACCAACGCGGTGAATGCAGGCATCATCATGGCGATGATTCCTGCCGTCGTGGCACTGATGAGCTGGGTGTTTCTGGGTGAGCGTATCAGCCTTCGCATTTGGGCTGCAATTGCATTGGGCGTCTTGGGGATCATACTTTATACGCTATCAAATTCAGAGCACTTTAGTCAATATATACGCCGGCTAGAGATTGATTTTTCCATTGAAATATTGAGTTTAAACCCAAAAATAGATAAAACACCCAATGCAGAAGCACATTCAAGTCAATCATGGCTGGGAAGCTTGCTGCTCTTAGTCGCAGTGTTGTGCGAGGCGGCTTATGCCGTGATTGGCAAAAAGCTCACCACCGCGCTCAGCCCCAAGCGCATCAGCGCTCTCATCAACGCATGGGGCTTTGCCTTGATGACGCCACTGGGCATTTACGTTGCATGGCAGTTTGATTTTCATAACGTGTCCATGAGCAACTGGTTGCTGCTCGTGTTTTACGCCTTGGCTGCCAGCGTGTGGTCAGTGTGGTTGTGGATGACGGGCTTAAGAGTCATTCCCGCATCAGCGGCTGGCGTCTATACCGTTTTCTTGCCTATTGCGGCGGCACTGGTTGGTGTTTTTGTATTGGGTGAAAACCTCAATACGATTCAAATTTTCGGCTTCGGATTGGCGCTTTTAGGGGTTGTCTTGGCGACCCTTCCGACAAGGGAGCCCACTAGGGAATTTGCCACTTCCCTCCTCAAATGAGGCTCTCAGAGGGAGATTTCGCTGTTTTCCCTCTCAAAAAACAACAAATTGTGCAAATAAAAGTGTTTTTCCCCTATGAAAACGCTATTTTCTCCAGTAGCATTCGCACAGCCATTGAAAATAAATGTTGAGCGAATAAATTGACATGATTTTCACTGGTGTGTTTTCAACTTAAACAAGGAAAATAAATCATGGCAACTGCAAAAAAAGCACCAGCTAAAAAAGCTGCTGCACCAGCGAAGAAAGCCGCACCAGCGAAGAAAGCTGCTGCACCAGCGAAGAAAGCCGCACCAGCGAAGAAAGCTGCTGCTCCTGCGAAAAAGGTTGCTCCTGCGAAGAAGGCTGCACCAGCGAAGAAGGCTGCTGCTCCTGCTAAAAAAGTAGCGGTTAAAAAAGTCGCTGCTACAAAAGCACCCGCAAAAAAACGTGTTCCTAACGCCGCATTCATGAAGGCGCTCACACTGAGCCCAGCATTGGCTGCAGTCGTGGGTGCACCGTCTATGCCACGTACTGAAATCGTGTCTAAGCTGTGGGTTTACATCAAGAAGTACAAACTGCAAGACGCAGTGAACAAGCGCATGATCAACGCCGATGCAAAACTGAAAGAAATTTTCGGCAAAGCACAAGTGTCCATGTTTGAAATGGCTGGCCTGATTGGCAAGCACGTCAAATAAATCGACCTTCAGTTGATAAAAAGCCGATGCAAATCGGCTTTTTTTACGTCTGCATGCTGACGATCAAGTAAGTCAGCCGTCAATTGATTGGGTAAACTGTGCAAAACCAACAGCCTAGAACAATGAAGCAGGAGATGCCAGTCATGAATTTCAATATCAGCAGCCAAGCCCAATACACTGCCAAACGCATGACCGCAGAGCAGGCCGTGCTGCAAGTACGCAATGGCGACTTCATCATTGTTCCCTCAGGCGCTGGCGAACCACCTACGCTGCTCACAGCATTGTCCGAAGCTCGCCGCCAGTTCAAAGATGTCAAAGTCAGCTCGGTTTTGCCAATGCGCAAGTTTGCCTACCTTGACCCAGAAACGTATGACAACGTGCGCCACATCGGTTACTTTTTGAGTGGTGCGAATCGCGCAGGCGCACAAGCCGGCTGGGTTGATATTTTTCCCAACAACTTTTCAGAAGTACCGCGTAAGATTGAGCGGGGCACGATAGGCGCAGACGTCGTCTTCGCACTGTGCTCGCCCATGGATACGCATGGCAACTTCTCTATCAGCTTGGGTGCAGACTACACCATGGCTGCTATCAAAAAAGCCCGCGTCATCGTGCTGGAGGTCAACCCCAACGTACCGTTTGCATACGGCGACTGCCATGTACATATTTCGCAAATAACTGGTTTTGTGGAAGACGACGCACTCGTTATTGAAGTTGGCCTGCCAAAGATCGGCCCAGTACAAGAAGCTATCGGCAAGTATGTGGCTGACTTGATTGAAGATGGCTCAACGCTGCAAATCGGCTTTGGCGGTATTCCAGACGCCGTGGTGATGCAGCTGACCAACAAGCGCGATTTGGGCATTCATACCGAAATGCTGGGCGACGGCATTTTGACGCTGGTAGAAGCTGGCGTGGTGACCAACCGACGCAAAAACTACATGCCAGGCAAGATGGTGGCAACGTTTGCTTTGGGCTCAAAAAAGTTGCACCAGTTCATGGACCGCAATCCGATGCTAGAAATGCATCCTGTCAACTTCACCAATGACCCGTTTCTTGCAGGCCAGAACGACAACCTGATGTCAATCAACGCCACGCTACAAATCGACTTCTTGGGTCAATGCGGCTCTGAAAGCCTTGGCCCTCTGCCGTTTTCATCAACCGGTGGGCAAACCGACTTTGTACGGGCTGCCAATCGTTCTAAAGGCGGTAAATCGTTCATCGTTCTGCCCTCCACCGCCAAAGACGACACCGTTTCACGCATCGTCCCCATGTTGACGCAAGGTACAGCCGTCTCTACGAGCAAGAATGAAGTGAACTATGTGGTGACTGAATATGGCGTCGCACAGTTGGATGGCAAATCCGTCAAACAGCGTGCTTTGGAGCTGATTAGCATTGCGCATCCTAACTTCCGACCTGAATTGATGGAAGCGGCGAAAAAGATGCGTTTGATTTAACAAGCTGCCGTCAAGCACCTTCCCCTTGGAAAGCTTTCGCCCTGAACGTCAGCACCAAGGTATCGCGATAGCTCAGGACTGAATCCTCAGCGTCCAAAGGTTGAATCGGCGTTGATTCATGAATCATGCGCTCGTCATCCAATAACAGCAGCGTCCATGGTTCTGTCATGGTGAAACGCTGACCCGCTGGTCCATCCACCTCAAACACGCGGGTTTCACCGCCCTTGATGCCCTGGCGCTGGATAAGTATGACCGCTACAAAATCTACCCCATCGCGGTGCGCGCCTTCAGGCGTAGGGCGACCAATGCCATCGGTGGTGTCGATGCGGAACTGGTGCGCTTCGACGAACCAAGTCTGAACGCTGGGCTTGAGCGTTGAGCACACTTGCCCCAGCTTGTTCAGCAGCGTTAACCACGCGATTGACTGAGACACACTTGCCAACATAGGCTCAAACATGCGCTGCATGCCACCGTGCAAGGCGTTGTATTCCAACGGCTGCCAATGTGCGCGGTGCGGCATTTGTTGTACGCTTTCACCACTTACCATAAAGCAAGAGTGACGGCGACGGCGGTAGTGGCCACCATCTTTGAGGTAGGCATCGGGTGGTAAATCGTTCCAGCTGGGTAGCCACGCCGCAGCATCTTGAACGTTGCAACCTGATAACTCAAACGCATTGGCCGGATTCAACACAGCACAGCCTGCCGTGTGCAAGGTGGAGACAAGTGCTTGGTTGGCAATAAATGGCGGAGAGATGTTGATGGTCATGACTTTAAGAGGAGGCAGGAACCCTATTATTACTGCAGGTTATATTAAAATGGGAATGATATATTTGCTTCCAGCTGTTGGATAGCCAAAAATACATTGTTTAAATTTTAAAAGAATGGTTTGAGAAATTCATGTTGAAACGCTTTTTATTACTCTGTACCGTCGGATTTTGGTTGAATATAGGCTGGGCAGCGGCACCCTTGCTCAGCGCCAGCGATCTGTCGGCTCTGCTGAAGCAACCCCAAAGCCAAACCAGCCCAGTTCGGGTTATTGACATTCGCAAAGCAGCGTCTTACAAAGACAACCACATCGAAATTGCCTCGAATGCGCCTTTCGAAGAATGGCGCGGTTCAGCGGCCAACCCAGCGCAGCTGCCGAGTTTGGACAGGTTAACGCAACTCATGCAAAAGCATGGTTTGACGGCAACCACGCCCACTGTCTTGGTATCTACAGGTGTTGATAGCATTGATTTTGGCACGGCAGCTTGGGTATATTGGGTGCTCAAGGAGCATGGCATCAAAGAGGTCTCAATTCTCAACGGTGGCATGAAAGCTTGGCTGCATGCGGGCTTGCTCTACGACGATGAAGCCATCAAAATCACGCCCTCGACATTTGTACCCGTGCGCTCAGGTAAATGGACGGCAGACCGTGCTGAGGTTGCCAAAGCTGTCAACGCAGGCCAAGTGGCCGTGATGGATTCGCGACCAGAAGCTTTCTTCAATGGCGACACCCGCCACGCCTTGGTCAAAGTGCCTGGCACAATCAAAGGCGCGAGCAATTTGTCGTTTGAAAAATGGTTTATCCCCAACAACCCTAATTTCGCCAGTTTTGTGTCGCCAGATACGGCTAAAAAAGTATGGGCTGCAGCTGGCGTGAAACCACAAACACCGACGATTGCTTTCTGCAACACAGGCCATTGGTCTGCCATCAACTGGTTTGCCGCGTCTGAACTCTTGGGTCAACCCAATGCCAAACTCTACGCCGGCTCGATGCAAGACTGGTCGCAAGACGCCAGCTTGCCTATGAACAGCGTGCCGAACCGCGCGAAACAACTGTTGATCGACGCCAAGCTTTGGTCTGACAAATAATAAAAAAAAATAGCAAAAGACAAGGACGATTGGACATGAAGCGTTGGTTTCTCACCGCCATTTTGGCGGTTTTCTTTGCATTTTTACTGCTGAACGTCTACGTGCGCCAAGCGGTGCTCTTTCTCGTTGGTATCGGGCTGGGTGCGACCTTAGCCGCTGCACGATTTGGCTTCACCACCGGCTGGCGCCAATTGGTCACCCAGCGTGACCCTAGCGGCGCGGCTGGACAACTGCTTTTATTAGCCTTGGCTGCACTTTTAGCCATGCCGTTGCTGGGTCAGTTTCCAGAATTGCAAGCGGCACTGGGGCCACCCAGTATCAGCCTGATCGTTGGCGCTTTTGTATTTGGTATGGCTATGCAAGTGGCGGACGGCTGCGGCTCGGGCACCTTGTACAAAGCGGGTTTAGGCTTCCCTTTGAACATGGGAATATTGCCATTCTTTGCACTGGGCAGTTTTTTAGGCGCGGCGCATTTGCCTAGCTGGCTGGCTTTGGGCCAGATGGAGCCGATCGGTTTTGTGCAATCTTGGGGTGTACCTGTCGCTTTACTACTCACCGGCGGCTTATTGCTGGGCTTGGCTGCTTTGATGCGGTTGTGGGTGGGTGCAGGCAAAACCTGGTTCCACAAGCGCTGGGTATGGGGTGCCGTGCTGTTGGCGGTATTTGCCATGCTCAACTTGGTCCTAGCTGGCCAGCCTTGGGGGGTGGTTTACGGTTTTGGCTTGTGGGCAGGCAAACTGGTCACGGCGGCAGGTCTTTTTGACCCGACTGCCAACGCCTTTTGGTCACAAGCCAGCAATGCCAAGCATTTGGGCGAGTCGGTGCTGTTGGATGTTACCTCTATCACCAACATTGGCATCTTGGCGGGTGCACTGTGGGTGAGCATGAAAAAATCAGATTCGGACTCTAACAATCAATTGCAAACCCTGACCGCCAAACAATGGGCCGTGGGTTTGCTGGCAGGCTTGGCCATGGGTTACAGTTCGCGTTTGGCGTTTGGCTGCAATGTGGGTGCGATGCTCAGTGGCATTTCCACCGGCAGCTTGCATGGTTGGATTTGGTTGCCTCTGGCTTTTGCAGGCACACTGTTTGGTCTGAAGATAAGGCAAGCCGTATTCAACGACACACCTACTGAATGGAGAGACACACAAATATGAGACTCCTTCAAAACGAACAATCAGTTCTGAGCATCATTTTTTGGCTACTACTAACCACTTTTATCGCTTGGGATTTTGCCAAATCTGCAGATATCAACCAGCGCGATGAACCGCCATTAATCGCCGCTGGCTCGGGCAAAGCACCGACCGGGGCGCACTGCTCGTTGCCGAAATAACCACACTAGCGCTTTAAGTTGGCACTCAGATAGTGCACAATGCAGTCTTGATTAATCAAACCGCATGGGTGTTTCAATGAACAAATTTACACGACTATTCCTAGCTTGCATGTGCCTAGGCGTTGCAGCAATGGGGCCTTCAACAGCGTTTGCAGCGAAAAAGAAAAAGCCCAAATCCAGCAAATCCGTCAAAGTGAAGCAAGAGTCTGGCTCAGCCGAAGGCACCAAAGACCGCGAACGTCGCCTCCTGCGCGAATGCCGTGGGCAGGTGAATGCAGGCGCTTGCGCCGGTTTGACTCGGGGATAAATCCCCCCTAGCCCCCCTTTTTCAAAGTGGGGGACAAGTCAAAAGAAGTGATCTTCGCCTTAGTCTTCCCACTTTGAAAAAGGGGGATTGAGGGGGATTTAAATCGCCGCCATCTTGCAGCTCGTCGGCTGCTCCGCCGCCTTCGCGCTGATCTGCTTGATCACGCGGAACCCATAGCCTGAGCCTTCGACGTCAAACTTCACCCCAGGCGTTCCCAGCTTGTCCATCAACCCCACCACCAACGGCTGCTGGAATTGATGGTCAGCAGCTCGCATCACCCCAGTTTGGCCTGAAAAAGTGACACTAACCGGCGATAATGCCGCCTGAACTGCTATTAAATCTATAGTATTTGATTTACTTAAAGCCACTGATTTATCAACCCCTTTTTCCGCAGCTTGCGCCAGCGCTTCCATCATCAGCTGCATGCGCATGTGCACGTAGTCATCGGCTGGGTTGGGGAAACGGGCTTTGAAGGACTTGTAAAACGCCTCGCTCGCAGCCGTCGGCACATTCGGCAACCAATCAGCCACGGCGACGACTTTGCCGATACCGGCTTCGCCAATCGCCGCTGGTGCGCCCAGTGCGTTGCCGTAAAAGGTGTAAAACTTGCCGTCAAAACCGACGTCCTTCGCGGCTTTGATGAGCAGCGTCAAATCATTGCCAAAATTTCCCGTCAACACCGCTTGCGCACCGCTGGCTTTGATTTTGGCGGCGTAGGGCATGAAGTCTTTGACACGGCCCAGCGGGTGCAGCTCATCACCCGCCAAAGCGATATCGGGCCGCAACACTGCCAATTGGCGTTTGGCTTCTTTGGCGACGGCATGGCCGAAGCTGTAGTCTTGGCCGATGATGTAGATGCTTTTCAACGCTTTGTCGTCTTTCAGCACGTCCATCAGCGCCGTCATACGCATATCGGCATGGGCGTCGAAGCGGAAATGCCAAGGGCTACATTTTTCGTTGGTCAAGATAGGGTCAACCGCTGCGTAGTTCAAAAACAGCACGCGCTTGCTGGGCTCACGTTCGTTGTGTTTGTTGATTGCATCAATCAGCGCCGCTGCTGTTGCGGACGAATTGCCTTGCATAATGATCTGCGCACCGTCGTCGATAGCCGCACGCAGCATGGACAACGCTTCTTCCGCTTGGCCTTTGCTGTCGTAGCGTTTCAGTGACAACTGAGCCTTGCCTCTAGCATTCACGCGCTCAGTCGCCCACAGCAAGTTGCGAAACACCGCTTCCCCCGTGTTACCAAACGGGCCGCTCAAGCCCTCGATCATGGCGATTTTGAGGGTTGGCTCTGCCGCTGGCTGAGCCAAGGCAACAGTCGCCGTCATCAAGCCAAAAGTCACTGAAACGGCGTTTTTTGCAACCGCAAGGCTGCTAGATTTGAACCATTTTTTCACTCAAGTTTCCTTATTTTTTATTATTAATAATTATAAATTGTAGCTTACGCGTGCTCATTTATCTGCCTTGATTGGCTTTTAATTACCTAAAAATGCTGTAAAAATCCGTTCGCCCTGAGTATCGAAGGGTCATTTCACTCGGAAACGCTTCGATACCTCATCGTGAACGGTTCAACTCACTGGGCGACATCAGTGGTCGTCAGTGAAGCCAAAGAATCCAGCGGCCAGCGCGGCTTCACATCAAAAGCGTAATCCGTGTTGGCTTTTTGCTGTCCGCTTTGTAGCCGCATGGCAGCCGCCATGGCAATCATCGCGCCGTTGTCAGTACACAGCGCCAGCTCGGGGTAATGCACCCGCACCCCGTTCAAGGCGCACACCGCGTTGAGCTGCTGCCGCAGACGCTGGTTCGCGCCCACGCCGCCAGCAACCACCAACCGCTTCAGTCCCGTTTGCAGCAGCGCCGTGCCTGACTTGCGCACCAGCACATCCACAATCGCCGCCTGTGTTGACGCGGCAATATCCGCACGCAATTGATCGGAGAACTGCTCCACCGGCACAGCCTCCTGCTCCACCAGCTTTTTAATCTGCACCAGCACCGCCGTTTTCAGCCCCGCAAACGAGAAGTTCAAATCGCCACTGTGCAAGAGCGGGCGCGGTAGTTTGAAGGCTTTTTCATTGCCCCCCACCGCCAGTTTCGCCAACCCCGGTCCACCCGGATACGGCAGCCCCATCAACTTGGCTGACTTGTCAAACGCCTCCCCCGCCGCATCGTCCACACTTTCACCCAAAATTTCGTACCGGCCCACGCCGTCCACCCGCATCAGTTGGGTATGACCGCCAGACACCAGCAGCGCCACAAACGGAAACTCCGGCGGGTCTGCGCTCAAAAATGGCGACAGCAAATGCCCCTCCAGATGATGTACTCCCAGCACCGGCTTGCCCAGCGCGGCGCCCAGTGCACAAGCCACGCCCGACCCCACCAGCAGCGCCCCCGCAAGCCCCGGCCCCTTGGTGTAGGCCACCACGTCGATCTCATCCAATGTGCGCCCAGCTTTTTCCAGCACCTGCTTCGTCAGCGGCAGCACCCGCCGAATATGGTCGCGGCTGGCCAGCTCAGGCACCACGCCGCCAAAAGCTTGATGCATTTCAATCTGGCTATGCAGCGCGTCCGCCAGCAGCACAGGCAGCCCACTCCCCTGAGTATTGCCCTCAGTTTTAACAAGTGCCACGCCGGTTTCGTCGCAGCTGGATTCGATGCCTAGGATGATCATGGGGTTAGTTTAACTCTGTGCTAAATTCATTGCGAAATCGATCTTAAATCTTATTCACCCATGTCCAACGCCTTCCTCTCCGGCTTCCTTACCAGCCTAGCCCTGATCGTGCCCATAGGCGCGCAAAACGCTTTTGTTTTGAAGCTGGGGCTGATGCGGCAGCATGTGTTGGTGATTGCGCTGTTGTGCGGATTCATGGATGCGGCGTTGATACTGCTTGGTGTGACGTTTGCTGGGGCGACGTTTGGGCAATATGGGTGGGCGCTGCTGGGGGTGAAGGTTGTGGGGGTGGCGTTTTTGGTGGTTTACGGATTTCTGGCGTTTTTAACAGCTTACCGGCATGCGCAGCCGATGGCGGAAACGCCGCTGAACCAGACCATTTCGTTAAAAACCGCAGTAGCCACCGCGCTTGGCATTACGCTGTTGAACCCGCATGTTTACCTAGACACCGTGCTGCTGATTGGCGGCATCAGCGTGCAATACAAACCCAATCAGTACGACTACGCCGTGGGTGCGCTCGTGGCGTCGTTCACTTGGTTTTTGGGGCTAGGATTTGGCGCACGGCTGCTGACGCCGCTATTTGCCAAAACCGGGACTTGGGTGGTTTTAGAGGTGGTGATAGGGCTGTTGATGTGGGGCATTGCCTACCATATTTGGTTTTTGCCGCTGGCAGTTTAGCAAAAGAAGAAAGCGATTTTTGCTATATTTAAGATAGCATCTTAGTCAATAAATACACCGGCTATATCCGAATTTTAAGCATATTTATCACCTAGATTTTAGATATGCACCTAAAAATCAACGCAGCCGCTTCACCAAACTAGACGTATCCCAACGCTGGCCGCCCATGGCTTGCACGTCGGCGTAAAACTGGTCAACGAGTGCCGTGACTGGCAAGCGTGCGCCGTTGCGTTTGGACTCGTCGAGCACCAAGCCCAGGTCTTTGCGCATCCAATCGACTGCAAAGCCGAAGTCAAACTTATCTGCCACCATGGTTTTGCCACGGTTGTCTAGCTGCCAGCTTTGGGCTGCGCCTTTGCCGATGACGTCTAACACCAAATTGACGTCCAAACCCGCTTTTTGACCGAAAGCCACGGCTTCGGACAAACCTTGCACCAAGCCAGCGATGCAGATTTGGTTGACCATCTTGGTCAGCTGCCCTGCGCCCGCTTCGCCCATGCGGGTGAAGGCGCGTGAAAATGCCATCGCCTTGGGTTGCACGGCGTCAAAAGCGGTTTGGTCGCCACCGCACATGACCGTGAGCAGGCCATTTTGCGCACCAGCTTGGCCGCCAGACACGGGTGCATCGACAAAATGCAGACCTGCTGCCTTGGCCGCAGCGTAAAGTTCGCGGGCAATATTGGCAGATGCGGTGGTGTGATCGACCAAAATCGCGCCTTTTTTCATGCCAGCTAAAGCACCGTTCTCGCCCAAAATAACGCTACGCAAATCGTCGTCATTGCCCACGCAGCAAAAAACGATATCTGCATCTTGGACGGATAATTTAGGGGTTAAACCGTGCTTAGCCGACGTGTATTCGGCACAGAATGCTACAGATTTAGTAGTGGATCGGTTGTAAACCGTGACTTGGTGCCCCGCCAAATGCAAATGTCCCGCCATGGGGTAGCCCATCACGCCTAGGCCTAGGAAGGCGACTTTTTTAGATGGGGTAGATTCGTAGGTTTTAGAATTAGTAGATGACATGGGTGAAAATCGCTTAAAAATAGTCGCTAAAGAATGATGTATTGAACAATGAATGCGTTGAATAGTAAACGATGCCTTATGCGGATGCTCAACTATGGGCTTTTTCTTTGCCTGTGTCTTTGCACGTCTCTTTCCGCTTGCGTTGCCGTGCGTGCGCAGGAAACGACTAGGGAAAAAATTGACAACCAAACAACGGTCGTCGTTCTGCCTGACATTTTTAAAACAGTTGAAACTCAAGCGGATGAGCTGAAAAGCGAAACTATTGTTGGCCTAGCGTCCTATTACGCGGCTAAGTTCCACGGTAAGCGCACAGCGAGTGGCGAAAGATTCAGCCAGAAGCTGCTGACAGCGGCGCATCTGAGCTTGCCTTTTGGTACGCTGCTCAAAGTGACGAATTTGCGGAACATGAAATCCGTCATCGTCCGCGTGAACGACCGTGGCCCACATGTGCGTGGTCGAATGGTAGATTTATCGCGGGCTGCGGCAGAACACCTTGGCATCACGCGCACGGGCGTGGCACGGGTTGAGCTGGAAATCCTAAAGCCTTAACCTTATAAGCTAGCCTCTAAAGCTAGCCTCTAAAGTTAACCTTAAACTTTATCCTTAGCGATTTCGCCCGCTTCAATGGTGATGATGCGCTCACAACGTGATGCAATGGCAGGGTCGTGCGTCACCAAGACCAAAGTCGTTCCCAATTCGGCATTCAACTCAAACATCAGCTGCATGATGGTCTCGCCCGTGGCATGGTCTAGGCTGCCGGTGGGCTCATCCGCCAACAAAACCGAGGGCTGAACCACAAACGCCCGCGCCAAAGCGACGCGCTGCTGCTCGCCGCCACTCAAGGTTTTGGGGTAGGCGTTTAAACGGCTGCTCAATCCAACACGGGCTAGCATCTCGATCGCAGCTTTGCGGGCATCTTTGCGACCAGCCAATTCCAGCGGCAACATGACGTTTTCAAGCGCGCTGTAGTTGCCCATGAGCTGGAAGCTTTGGAAGACGAAT
>JAYWCQ010000330.1:0-10415 GCA_043780435.1 Polaromonas sp. | reverse complement strand
CACGATGATGAAGGTGTCGCACCCCATCGTGTTCGGCCACTGCGTGAAGATTTTCTACAAAGACGCTTTCGCCAAGCACGGCAAACTGTTTGACGAGCTGGGTGTGAACGTGAACAACGGCATGGCAGATTTGTACAGTAAGATTGCCACATTGCCCCAGTCAAAGCAAGACGAAATCAAGCGCGACATCCACGCTTGCCACGAAGGACGCCCCGAGCTGGCCATGGTGGACTCGGCCAAAGGCATCACCAACTTCCACTCACCCAACGACATCATTGTGGACGCTTCCATGCCCGCCATGATCCGCAATGGCGGCAAGATGTGGGGCGCAGATGGCCGTTTGAAGGATGTGAAGGCGGTGATGCCAGAGTCCACCTTTGCCCGCATTTACCAAGAAATCATCAACTTCTGCAAATGGCATGGCGCGTTTGACCCGAAAACCATGGGCACGGTGCCCAACGTGGGTTTGATGGCGCAGCAAGCTGAGGAATACGGCTCGCACGACAAAACCTTCGAAATCACCGAAGCTGGCGTGGCGAATATTGTGGATATCGCAACCGGTGAAGTACTGCTCTCAGAAAACGTTGAAGAAGGCGATATTTGGCGCATGTGCCAAGTGAAAGACGCACCGATTCGCGACTGGGTGAAACTCGCCGTCAACCGCGCCCGCAACTCTGGCATGCCTGTCGTGTTCTGGCTGGACCAATACCGTCCGCACGAGGCGCAGCTCATCACCAAAGTCAAAATGTACCTGCATGAGCACAACACATCAGGTTTGGATATCCAGATCATGAGCCAAGTGCGTGCGATGCGCTACACCCTAGAGCGCGTACAGCGCGGTTTGGACACCATCAGCGCGACCGGCAATATCTTGCGCGATTATTTGACAGACTTGTTCCCAATTTTGGAACTCGGCACGAGCGCCAAAATGCTCTCCATCGTGCCATTGATGGCCGGTGGCGGCATGTACGAAACAGGTGCTGGTGGCTCTGCGCCCAAGCACGTGCAGCAGCTGGTGGAAGAAAACCACCTGCGCTGGGACTCTCTGGGCGAATTCATGGCCTTGGCCGTATCGCTGGAAGACTTGGGCTTGAAATCGGGCAACAAAAAGGCAAGCGTTTTAGCCAAAGCCTTGGATGATGCCACCGGCAAGTTGCTTGAAAACAAAAAAGGCCCCTCCACCCGCACCGGCGAGCTGGACAACCGTGGCAGCCATTTCTACCTCGCCATGTATTGGGCGCAAGCACTGGCTGCGCAAACGGAAGACACCGATTTGCAAGCGCACTTTGCAACATTGGCCAAGACCTTGACAGCCAATGAAGACAAAATCGTTGCTGAACTCAAAGCCGTACAAGGCAAACCAGCTGACATTGGCGGCTACTTCTTGGCAGATGCACAAAAAGTAGATGCCGTGATGCGCCCAAGTGCGATGTTCAACGCCGCACTGGCTGCAGCAGCTTAAAGCGCTTAGCGCAGCTATCTAAACCTTTAGCGCAGCTGCTTTAGTTATCTCAAGAGGCTTTGTAAAAAATGTAGTCAGACTGGTAGCGAACAATCTGTTTGCTGCCAGCGTTGCCTGCATCACAAGCCGTCGCCGGTGCAACGCCGCCAACAGTAGCAACGCGCTGAATGTAGGTCACCCCTGTCATCGCACCCGTGCCCATGCCAGGGTTGGCTTTGACCAATTGGAGCGGAATATTGCCTGCGCTGCGAGGCGCGACAGCCAATTGCGTTCCGGTGATTTTTGAACCGTCCATGCTTTCCCAAGTGGCCGGCGGGCCATAGTATTTGCCCACTTGCTTGCCGCTGCGATCGTTCAACTTGGCATCTGGTCCGACAAACACCCATTCAAACTGGCCAGCCATGTCTTTTTTCGGATTGCACTGGTAAGTGATTTCGCCCACGCCCACGGTTTCCATGGCTACCTTGTTGCCTGCAGGCACTTGCACAGCGGCTGGCAGGCTGGCTTGTGAGTACATGGCAGACATTGGCTTCATGGACGACATGCTGCCGCAGCCGGTGAGCATGGACAAGCCCAGCACTGAAGTAGCGGCAAAAGCGGCGTAGGTTAAGTTTGCAGATTTGATTTTCATTGTGAGAGCCAAAGTTGTTGAATAACTGATACGCAGGCTCCAGCCGTTTTGGATTCAAAAAATCAACAATAATTCAATCAAAATTCAAGTTTATGTTAATCATTTAGGCAAAACGACCGCATTTGTAGCCCTAGCCTGCCACGTCGCGTAGGCTTGCATGATGGTTTTGAACGCGTTTGAGGCCTCAAAACTCGCCAAAGCAGCCTGCAATGCTGGCCACGGCTGCTGTGCAAACCAGTTTTTATCCGTATTCGAAAATTGCCTCAAAAATGGCATGTAGCCAGCGTGATATATGCCTAAGCTGCTATTAAATTCATAGTTATTTTGAGATGTTTTTTGCAGCCACTCATTCACCGAATCTGCAAATACGGCAGCTTGAGCACGGTGGTCATGCGCATCCACGCCTTCATAGCGATTAGGATATTTGTACCGGTCTAAGTGAAATTTGAAGTCGCCATCGCATTGCGCGATCATTTTCAAGGCTTCTTCTTCGTTCTCTAACCACTGGTACGGGTCATTCTGCCGCAGCGCCCACAGCATGATGTCTAGGCTTTGGTCTATCACCTGCCCGTTTGGTAACACCAGCACGGGAACGGTGCCTTTGGGTGACGCATCCAGCATGGCAGCCGGTTTATACCGCAAAGCCACTTCGCGGTGTTCATAGTCGACACTGCTTGCGAGTAGCGCCAACCGCGCCCGCATGGCGTAGGGGCAGCGGCGGAAGGAGTAAAGAATAGGGAGATTAGGCATCATCCCGCTGCTTGGCTAGCTGGATTTGCCGCTGCCGCTCCTTGAACCGCGCTAGATCTTCTTTGGTTTTACTGCCATGGCAATGCGGGCAGCTCAAGCCCAGCACGAATAGCGGCGATTCTTTGTCGGCTTGGCTGATCGGCTCTCTACAAGCGCGGCACAGGCCGTAATCGCCCACTTTCAAGCCCTGCCCCACCGTCACGCGCTCGTCAAACACAAAGCATTCACCTTCCCACAGGCTTTCTTCCTCGGGCACGGTTTCCAAATACTTCAAAATGCCGCCTTCCAGGTGGTACACCTCATCAAAGCCTTGAGCTTTCAGAAAAGCCGTTGATTTTTCGCAGCGAATACCGCCCGTACAAAACATCGCCACTTTGGTTTTTTTGTCGACTTCACCGGCTTTTTTGGCTTCAGACTCCGCAATCTGCGGCTGCGCCATCAACCACTGAGGAAACAGTGAAAAGCTTTTCAAGCGTGGATCCACCGCGCCTTTGAAGGTGCCAATATCAATCTCGTAGGTGTTGCGGGTGTCGATCACCAGCACATCGGGGTCGCTGATCAGCGCGTTCCAGTCGTGCGGTTTGACGTATTTACCCACCATCTCGTTAGGGTTCACCGTCGGCACACCCATGGTGACGATTTCGCGCTTCAGCTTCACCTTCATGCGGTAAAACGGCGGCTTGGTAGACCACGATTCTTTGTGCTCAAGCGTTGCCAAACGCGGATCATTTTTAAGATACGCCAACACCGCGCGCACACCCGCCGCAGTCCCCGCGATGGTGCTGTTGATGCCCTCATTCGCCAGCAAAATTGTGCCCTTCACGTCCTGCGACTCGCAAAAAGCAAGTAGTGGCTCTTTCAGCTCAGCGAAATTCGAGAGTTCGACGAATTTGTAAAAGGCAGCGGTTAAATAGGTCGTATGAGAGGTGGCAGGAGAAGTAGCAGTCATATCCGCTATTTTATCGACCTATAGCCACCATCTTTACCAAGCCTTTGCACAGCAGCACTTGCAGCGGCATGTCAGAGCCGTACAATTCACTTTAGTAAGTTACTAACCAACGGGTTATTAACCTTTATTTTGTAGGACATTCCCGCGACCGTTGGCACTCTCACTTTACGAGTGCTAATATAATCACTGGACACATTGTTTGTTCCAAGGAGTTTGACGATGTCACTTGCTATCCCTCTTACGCTTCCAATGAAGATGAATGCTTTGCAACCTGTTAAATTGACGGCCAACAACACCCTCGCCACCGCCACGTGGGGCTTGGTGCCGTCGCTCGGCAATTTGGACGCCTACATTTCCAGCGCCAACCGCATGCCCATGCTGACTCTGGAGGAGGAGCAGCGCTTTGCCAAAAACCTGCGTGATCACAACGACTTAGACGCCGCTGAAAAGCTGATTTTGTCGCATCTGCGCTTGGTTGTCTCGGTTTCACGCAAGTATTTGGGCTACGGCTTGCCGCATGGCGATTTGATTCAAGAAGGCAATATCGGCCTGATGAAAGCCGTCAAACGCTTTGACCCCGACCAAGGCGTGCGCTTGGTGAGCTACGCCATGCACTGGATCAAGGCCGAAATCCATGAATATGTGCTGAAAAACTGGCGCATGGTCAAAATGGCGACCACCAAAGCGCAGCGCAAGTTGTTTTTCAACCTGCGGTCTATGAAGCAAGAGCTCAAAGCCGATGCCGCAGCCTTGGGTGACGAAACCCACAGCAACACCCTGTCAGCCAGTGAAATCGGCCTGATGGCGAAAACCCTGAACGTCAAACCCGAAGAAGTGGTGGAGATGGAAATGCGTCTATCTGGTGGCGACGTGTTGTTGGACCCAACGCCCAACGACGACGGCGAAGAAGCCTTTGGCCCCATTTCCTACCTGTCAGACACCCACCACGAACCCACCAACATGATAGAAGCGCAGCAGCGCGACCTGCTGGCCAGCGACGGCATAGCCGCAGCCCTGGCCGAACTAGACGACCGCAGCCGCAAAATCGTGGAAGAGCGCTGGTTGAAAGTCAACGACGACAGCTCAGGCGGCATGACTTTGCACGATCTGGCAGCCATCTACGGCGTCAGCGCCGAGCGGATTCGCCAAATTGAAGTGGCGGCGATGAAGAAAATGAAAAAAACATTGGCTGAGTTTGCGTAAAACGCGTTAAACCCAACTAAAAAGGCTCTCACGTGATGTGTAGAGCCTTTTTTAATGCTATTTTCGACTGTAGCTGGCGTATTTATTGACTAAAACGCTATTTTATTTGTAGCAAAATTAATTTAACAAGCATTACCTAAATTCTCCTTCAATTTGAAGGAGTGCCCAACGGGCGGGGTAGCAAAACGCCACGAAACAACTACTCCGTCGCTTCGCGCCACCCCTTCGTGCTGAAGGGGAATTTTCAACCGCAAAAGACTCAAGATCAAGATAAACTGCTAGTTAGCATAATTTAAAACACAAATAAACAATCACACTCAAGGAACAAAATGACCGAACTAAACCCCGAAAACGTCGAATACGCTGGCTTTTGGATACGCGTAGGGGCATCCATCATTGACTCGATTTTGCTGGCCATGATCACCTACCCGATTCTTTATGCCGTGTACGGCTGGGCGGGTTTGGATTATGGCGTGGCTATGCGAACAACAGGGTTTGTTGATATTTTGATAACTTGGATATTGCCCGTTATAGCAGTGATTTGGTTTTGGACTGCAAAACAAGCTACTCCGGGCAAAATGCTGCTATCGCTGCGGGTGGTGGATGCGAAGACGGGTGGTAGCCTGAGCGTGGGGCAGAGCATTGCGCGGTATCTGGGTTATTTTGTATCTGTCATTCCGTTCTGTTTAGGCTTGATTTGGGTGGGTTTTGACAGCAAAAAGCAGGGTTGGCACGACAAGATTGCCGGCACGGTGGTGGTGCGCAGCAAGCAGCGGGGTACGGAGGCTGTGCGGTTTCCGCAGGCTTGAAACCATAAATTTTGACGTTATTTTATACTTCTATCCGGCGTATTTATTACCTAAATAGCTATATTATTAATAGCAAAATTAGAGCGTTTCAACCCGAAATTCCACCGCCATGGTGTGCGATTTTCCCGCTGGCACGGTGACCGCATTCTCCAGCGCATTGGCGGTTTCTACACAGACGAAGCGCGTCCAGCCGTCTTGGCCTAAATCGACCATTTGCGCGGCTCTGGCTGCCCAGGGGTTCCAAACAACAGTGCTTTGGCTGCCCATCTTGGCGATGTGGATGCGGCGGTTGAAGCCGGGGTCGACGATGGTGCAGCGCTCTGGGGTGTTGACGTAGACGCGGTCGACCTCGGCCGCAAAGGGAATGGTGCCGGCTTGGTCATCCTCGGTCCAACCGGCGGCTTTGTCGTGAAAATGGATGCCGTCCAAGCCGTCAACGTGTACTTGGGCGATGTCGCTTACCGAAAAATAGGTGTGCAAGGCCTCGGTGAGGATGAAGTCAGAATCGCACAAGTTGCGGGTAATCAGGGCGATTTTGAGGGTGTTGCCAACGTTGATTAACAGATCCAGCTGCGCTTGGTGCGGCCACATCGCTTGCATCGCCGAGGTGATGCGCAAGGTGAGGCTGATTTCAGTAGAGCCGTCGTCTAGGCTACGCGTGCTTTTGACTTGCCACGGCTGGGTGCGGGCAAAGCCGTGCATGGGGAAACTTGCTTCGGAACCGTGCGCACTGAACCACGGCCAGCAAACTGGGATGCCACCGCGAATAGGCGCTTTGGGGGTGAATGTGGCAGCGTTGGGCAGCCAGATGACGGGTTCGGCGCTTGCAGTGGGCTGCCAACTGAGCAACTGGCCGCCCTGCAGGCAGATGCTGGCACTGGCGTGGGCGTTGGTGATGTCGGCAACCACCAAACCTTCGCCAACGGTTTTGAAGCGCAGTTTGAAGGGGGTGGCAAAGCGATCGTTCAGATCGTTGATCTCAGCCAACGCATCAGAGGAAAAATCCATGGCGAAAGGTGCGTTTAAAAATGCGCTTAATTCAGCAAAAGCTTGAGGTCAGACGCCAAAGCCTCTGCGCCGCTGCCGTGGCGGGTGTAGAGGCGCACATTGCCCTTGGTGTCGTACACAAAGCTGCCAACTGAATGGTCCATGCTGTAGCTGGTGTCGGTGCGGCCTGGCATTTTTTTGTAATAGGTTTTGAAGTTTTTAGCGAGGTCAACCAACTTGTCTGGCGTGGTGCGCATGGCTAGAAATGTGGGGTCAAAGTTGCCCATGTACGCTTTGAGGACGGGCAGCGTGTCGCGCTCAGGGTCTAGGGTGATGAAGAGACCCTGCACTTTGTCGCCATCTTTACCCAGCAGCTTTTTGGCTTCGGCCAATTCAGCCATAGACGTGGGGCAAACGTCTGGGCACTGGGTGAAACCGAAGAACAAAACAACGACTTTGCCGGCAAAGTCTTTGATGCTGCGGGCTTGACCATTGTGGTCAACCATGGTGCCATCGGCGCTGAAGTCTTTGGCGTAGTCGGCACCGGTGATATCGACTGACTTGAACGCCATTTTTTGCTCTGTACAGGCCGTAAATAAAGATGTAGCCGGCGTCATTATTGCCAAAGCTGCTATAGATTTAATAGCTTTTTGCAGCCACACTCGTTTATTCAACATCTACTGTTCCTGACCTGTTTAATTGTTTTTTGATACTTTTAGTTCCCTTTGGGAACGGTTTGCAGCAGTTCTGCCAGCTCTTTTTTCCAAAACTTGGCTTGGCCCGTGGTGCCATGGCCAGCGGTCAACTCGCTGGCTGGAATCAGCAACATTTTGCCGTTTTTGACACGCTTGATCTCGCGTTCGAGCACACCGTTTTCGGGTGGGTTGCGCTCATCGTCGGCGGAATTGATGGCCAGCAGCGTCGTCGTGATGCGCTCTAAACCAGCGGATGGGTTGTAGTCGCCCGAAGACGCCCACTGGTAGAGGTGATCATTGGCGTCGCCGGCAAAGGCGGCCTTTAGGCGGGTATCGAGGATGTCGTCAGCCTTGGCGCGAGTAGGCGCGGCTTTGGCGATGGCTTGGCTGCCGCCATTGGTGGCGGTAGCGTAAAAGACGGAGGCAAATTGCCAGCTAAGTGGTTGCTTGGTGTAGTTGCCTTGCAGCCACTCGGGGTCGTTGCGGATGGAATCGACGATCAAACGGCGCAACATCCAATTGCGGCTGTTCATTTCAGTGGGTAATGAGGCCATGGGCACGGCAATGTCCATCATGTCTGGGTATTTTTGCGCCCACATCCAGACCTGCATGCCGCCCATGGAGTTGCCAATCGCCAAACGCAAGTGCTTGATGCCCAGGTGTTCTTTGACCAGCCGGTATTGCGCCGTGACCATGTCGTCGTAGTTGTAATTGGGGAATTTAGCGCGCAGGCCGTCAGACGGTTTACTGGATTTACCAGTACCAATTGCGTCTGGCAGGATGATGAAGTATTTGTTGGCATCCAACGGTTGACCGGGGCCAAACAGCTCGCCGCCAAAGTTGGGGTTGGCCATGCCGATACCAGAGCCTGTGGTGCCATGCAAGACCAAAACAGGATCGCCCGATGGGTTGCCAATGGTGGTGTAGTTCAATTTCAGCTCGGGTAAGGTTTCACCGGTGCTGAATTTAAAGTCCCTAACGACCCAGCTACCCTCTACCGGCTTTGGTATATTTTGTGCCAGTGCGGTGTTTTCAAAGAGAGAAAAGCCCATGATCGATACCCATACATAAAAGAAACGCTTGCAGAATAAGTTCATTAAAGTCTCCTAAAAATTTATATTTAACGGTGATTTATAAATAGTGATCAACCAACAAAGCAGCAAACAACACACTCAGGTGAATCAAGGAAAAACGGAAGGTTTTACGTGCCAACTCGTCTGAGTAATTGCGCCACAGAGCGAAAGCATAGGCGGTAAAGCCAATACTTAAAGTCACCGCTGCGACCAAGTACAGCCATGAGCTCATGCCGAAGACGAACGGCATCAAGCACGCCGGAAACAGCACCAAGGTGTACAAAAACACCTGCAGGCGGGTAAACTCGTTACCGTGGGTGACGGGCAACATAGGCAAACCAGATTTTCGATAATCCTCCACGCGGTACATAGCCAGCGCCCAAAAATGCGGCGGTGTCCACAAAAAAATGATCAAAAACAAAATCAAGGCTTCAGGGGCGACCGCATTGGTCATGGCCGCCCAGCCCAGCACGGGTGGCATGGCACCGGATGCACCGCCGATGACGATGTTTTGCGGGGTGAGTGGCTTCAAAATCACGGTGTAGATAACGGCGTAGCCAATGAAGGTGGCGAATGTGAGCCACATGGTCAGCGGGTTGACCCAAAAATACAAAACGGCAGAGCCCATGGCGCACAGCGCGGCGGCGAAAATGAGGGTTTGCTTGTCGCTGAGCTCGCCTTTGGCGGTGGGCCGCCATGCGGTGCGCTTCATTTTGGCGTCAATGCCTTTTTCAACCATGCAGTTGAAAGCGGCGGCAGCGCCTGCCACCAGCCAAATACCGAGGCAGGCGAGCAAGCCGACTTTGACTTCTGCCCATGATGGCACGCCAGGCACGGCCAACACCATGCCTATCAAGGCGCAAAAAACGATGAGTTGAATCACACGGGGCTTGGTGAGGGCGTAAAACTGCTGGAAAATAGTCATGGCTTATTTTAGGTTTTTATCTGGTGCTATTGAGCGACTCAACATCCAAGTCAACGCGAGGACCAAACCGGCAGCGCCAGCCGTGTGTGCCAGTGCGGCGAAGAGCGGCCAACCCATCACGGCATTGGTCACGCCGGTGAAAAACTGCCACAGCGCCAGCCAGATCAGCCAATTTGAATACCGTTTGAAGCTGGGCATTTTGTTACTTGCAGCGGCTTGAGACAACCGCCAAGCGCTGTAGCCCAGTGCCATAAACACCACATAAGCAGACAAACGGTGGGTGTAATGGATGGCGGTCAAGGCAGAAAAAGTGATATTTTCGCCTGATGACGTGAGCCCTAACTCTCGCCACAGGCTAAAACCCATGGAGAAATCCATCTCTGGCCACCAGCTTTTTTGGCAAACAGGGAAAGTGTCACATGCCAGCACAGCGTAGTTGGTGCTGACCCAGCCGCCCAGCGCAATTTGTAGCCAGACCAAAGCGAAGGTTGCGATGAGTACTGTACGCAATCGCTTGGGAACAGCCACAGCATTGGTTTCGGAAGTCACCAAATCATAGTGCTTGGCTTGTCGAGTTAGCAAAACTAACAACAGCAATGCACCCAGCAAATGTAGGGTGACGATGGCGGGAAAGAGCTTCAACGTGACCGTGAGCGCACCAAATGTCCCCACCACGCAGACCCACAGCAAACTTGCCGTGGGCCACCAAGGGCTGATTTGCAGATGCGTATTAAGCTGGTAGTGCGACAAGTGGTGCACTTTTGCTTGCGACTGTTTGCGTGCTGTGTAGCGCGACCACCAGCTGTGCAAGGTCAAGGTCAAAATCAGCACGCCCACGCTGGTGGCTAGGTAGCGATGCAGCATTTCAATCCAGGCCTTGGTCGTTGTGACCGCACCTGTAGGTATCGCGGCTTGCGCGGCGTCCACATGC
>JAYWCQ010000329.1:0-7693 GCA_043780435.1 Polaromonas sp. | reverse complement strand
CAACAAGAAACCGCCTTGACGTCCATATTGTTCGATCATCCGATTACCGATAAAACCATCACACACACCGGAAACAACCGATGTTTTCTTGATCTTCTTCCCCAAAGCCATCACGGTGGCCAAAACGTCTTTCGCCGTTTTTTCACCGCGAACCACTTCAAGCAACTTCATCACATTGGCAGGGCTAAAGAAATGTGTACCAATCACATCTTGAGGACGTTGGGTGAAACTGGCGATTTTGTTCAAATCTAGCGTAGAGGTGTTACTGGCCAAGACAGCGCCCGGCTTCATGACGCGATCAAGTTCTTTGAAAACCGCTTCTTTGACACCCATTTCCTCAAACACAGCCTCAATGACCATGTCAGCGTCTTTCAAATCGTCGTAGCTCAGCGTCGTGCTCAGCAGGCTCATGCGTTGGTCATATTTGTCTTGCTTGAGTTTTCCACGTTTGACTTGCGATTCGTAATTTTTACGAATGGTAGCAATGCCACGATCTAAAGCCTCTTGCTTCATTTCAAGCATTTTGACGGGAATACCCGCATTCAAGAAATTCATGGCAATACCACCACCCATAGTTCCAGCGCCAATAACAGCAATTGATTTAATAGCTCGTTGGGGAGTATCTGCCGGGACATCAGGTATTTTTGAGGCTGCACGATCTGCCACAAATATGTGGCGTAGCGCTTTGCTTTCAGGCGTCAACATGAGATTGATGAACAAGTCGCGCTCTAAGCGCATACCTGCATCAAACTTTTGTTTGGTAGCTGCAATCACGGCTTCTACGCATTTCATAGGTGCAGGATAGTTTTTCGACATGCCTTTGACCATGTTGCCCGCGAAGCCGAAATAGGCGTCGCCTAACGGATGCTTGCAAGGCAAGTTACGCACTAAAGGCATTGGGCGTATTGCAGCAATGGACTGTGCGAAAGCCATGGCTTCTTCAGCCAATGACTCTGGCGAAGCTGACAACTTGTCAAACAATTTTTGACCTGGTAATTGCGCCAATAATTCGCTTTTCACCGGTTCACCACTGACCATCATATTCAACGCGGCTTCCACGCCCAATACACGCGGCAATCTTTGTGTACCACCCGCACCAGGAATCAAACCTAGCTTGACCTCTGGCAAAGCAATGCTGCAACCCGGTGCCGCAATACGGTAGTGGCAACCCAAAGCCAACTCCAAGCCTCCACCCATAGCAACACTGTGCATAGCAGCAACCACTGGTTTTGAGGAGTTTTCAACGGCCAAAATAACGCTCAACAAATTCGGCTCTTGTAGCGCTTTTGGGCTACCAAATTCTTTGATGTCAGCTCCACCTGAAAACGCTTTGCCCGCACCGGCAATCACGATGGAGGTGACGGCTGCATCATTATTTGCTTGTGCTAAACCGTCGGCAATACCTAGTCGCGTTGCCAGACCCAGTCCATTAACTGGTGGATTGTCCAAAGTAATGACCGCCACGTTGCCATGGACCTTGTATTGCGCTGTCATGCTGATATTCCTTCTATAGCTATAAAACCAATAAAATAGAACGACCGTTCTTTTCTATGCATTGTAGTAAAAATTACAGAGTTTTAAACTCCAAAATGTCCCCACTGGGACAAGTCCTAAAGATTCAAACTTAGACTTCCAGCCATTCCTTGCGAATTGCGACATCCTGGCGTAACGAATCAGGCGTGCCTTCAAAGACGATACTGCCATGTCCCATCACCAAGGCACGGTCTGAAATGGCCATGGCAATGGTTAATTTTTGTTCTATTAGCAAGACGGAGACACCTTTTGAGCGCAACATCTTCAGATATTCACCGACCAACTCCACAATTTTTGGCGCCAAGCCTTCTGTAGGTTCGTCAATGATGATGAGATCAGGATCGCCCATCAATGTACGACAGAGGGTAAGCATTTGCTGCTCACCACCCGACAGCACGCCAGCTTCGGTATGCTCACGCTCTTTCAGGCGCGGGAACATTCCAAACATGTCGTCAAATGTCCAACGGCTTCCTTTGCCTGTACCTTTTTGACCCAATAACAAATTTTGACGTACCGTCAAGGCTGGAAAAATATCTCTGTTTTCGGGTACGTAACCTAAGCCCATGTGCGCAATTTCGAATGCTTTTTTATCTTTAAGCGCGGCACCCTTCCAAGACAGATCACCTTCCCAATCCACCAAACCCATGATAGCTTTTGCCGTCGTAGATCTTCCAGACCCATTGCGCCCAAGCAATGCCACGATTTCACCAGGTTGAATTTGAAATGTCACGCCATGTAATACATGGCTTTTCCCGTAAAAAGCGTGCAAGTCATTGACGTTAAGCATGTTGCACTCCCGCTTCAGAAGACGATGTGCCGAGGTATGCTTCTTGGACACGTTGATTGGCTCGAACAGCGTCTGGCGTGTCGTATGCCAAAACTTCGCCATAAACAACCACAGCGATTTTGTCCGCCAATCCAAAGACTACACCCATATCGTGCTCTACGGTCAGCAGTGTTTTGCCGACAGTCACTTCTTTGATGAGGCTTATAAAGCGTGTTGTCTCTGTTTTACTCATGCCAGCCGTTGGCTCGTCAAGCAAAATAACATTTGCACCACCACCAATGGTGACACCAATTTCCAAAGCTCGCTGTTCGGCATACGTCAAATTCGTCGCGAGGACATCGCGTTTTTTATCCAACTTGATCATGGTCATCAGTTCTTCCGTTCTTGCATTGGCATCATCCAAGTCAGCTAAAAATTTTAAAAAAGTGTACTTATAACCAAGGCTCCACAGCACACTGCATCGTAAATTTTCAAATACGCTCAACTTAGGGAAGATATTCGTAATCTGGAAACTGCGCGATAAACCCATGCGATTAATTTCGAAAGGTTTTTTGCCGTTGATGCGCTGACCATTTAGCAAGATGTCACCACTCGTTGGCTCAAATCGACCACTGATTAAATTAAACAGTGTCGATTTACCAGCACCATTCGGCCCGATGATGGCTAGCCTTTGGCCTACCGGCACATTCAAATTCACGCCTCGAATAATTTCACTTTTACCAAAACTTTTGCGCAAATCTTTAATCTGCAATGCATAGGAGTTCATAGTGACTCCTTACTTTTGATCTCTTTGTCAATATATTCTTGCGCTTGACCCCATTGCACCGCAAAACGTTTGCGCGTAAACTCAAAAACAGACAGACCAGCAAGCAACACTGCCAACGCACCCAACCAACTCGTGGCGCTTTTGGCATTTAAATCTACTCGCATAAACGTAAGTTGAGGCCCCAAAGCTTGATTTAGCTGCAAATGGTAAACCATTTCAACCATCGCAGCCGCTCCCAAAAGAACGACAATACCTGAAACAAAAAGAATGAGGTATTTACCAAGCATGGGCTTTAGTTTTCCGTACGAAGCCACTTGTAAATTCATCATGATCAAACTTGCAATACCTCCCGGCGCAAACATCACCATCAGCATAAAAATTAAACCCAGATACAGCAACCATGCTTTGGTCAATTCGCTTAACAGCACAAAAGCCAAGACCATCAAAATACCACCCAAGATGGGGCCGAAAAAGAATGTTGCACCTCCTAAAAAGGTAAACAGCAAATAGGCACCAGACCTGTAACCGCTGACAACTTCTGAAGTCACAATTTCAAAATTAAGTGCTGCTAGACCTCCAGAAATTCCCGCAAAGAATGCTGCAATGATGAAAGCTATATATCGAACACGTTGTGTGTCATAGCCCACAAATTCAACACGCTCAGGGTTATCTCGGACAGCATTGAGCATGCGCCCTAGCGGCGTGCGCGTGAAGGCAAACATCAATCCTGTGCAGACAAAAGTATAAATCGCTATCAAATAATACAACTGAATTTGCGGACCAAAGGTAATGCCAAACGGTTTATTTCCTGCAATTCGATTGCCCGATACACCGCCTTCACCACCAAAAAACTCAGGAAACATCAGCGACATCGCCCACACCAGTTCGCCGACACCCAAGGTAATCATTGCAAACGGGGTAGCTGCTTTTTTGGTCGTCACCCAACCTAATACTACGGCTACCAGCATCGCCGCTACACCACCTACAATCGGGGTCAAACTTACGGGCAGCGGCCAACCGCCAGATACCAAGTTCAGCGTGTGAATAGCTAAAAATGACCCCATGCCCGAATACACCGCATGGCCAAAGCTTAGCATACCGCCTTGCCCCAACAACATGTTGTAGCTTAAGCAGACAATAATCGCAATCCCCATTTGACTCAACATAGTATGGCTGAGACTGCTGGTAAATAGCAAGGGCGCGACGACCAAGATCAGAGCAAAACCAGACCAAACGATAAATCGATCCCGATTAAAATTTTTTAACTTTTTCATAATTTAACCCTCCCTCGTACCCAAAAGACCCTTGGGTCGGAAGATCAAAATCAAGATCAAAAAGAGATACGGCATGATGGGTGCGATTTGACTAATTTTTAATTTCAAAACAGCGTAGCCAAATGTCTGAGGCG
Organism: Polaromonas sp.; assembly: GCA_043780435.1. Classification (GTDB taxonomy): domain Bacteria; phylum Pseudomonadota; class Gammaproteobacteria; order Burkholderiales; family Burkholderiaceae_C; genus Aalborgiella. The sequence goes on along the minus strand of JAYWCQ010000329.1, from coordinate 3,199 downwards.
TCACAGTTGCACCCAACATTTGCGCGGCACCCATCAATGAACTGTCAATTGCTACGGCAAAAGTTTGCACTATGCCGATCAAAAGTGACGCTAAAAATGCGCCCGCTAAGGAACCCATGCCTCCGACAACGACTACGACAAATATGACCGAACCGACAGTTGCAGCCATGCCTGGCTCTGTGACAAAAGCGTTACCGCCTATGACCCCAGCCAAGCCTGCCAACGCGGCACCACCACCAAACACCATCATAAAAACGCGAGGCACGTTATGCCCCAAAGTTTCAACAATTTCGGGATGCGATAAGGCAGCCTGTATGACCAAACCGATTCTTGTTCGCGTCAACAACAACCAAACAGCAAGGAGCATCAACATAGCAACCAGCATCATGAAACCGCGATAAATAGGAAACTGCGTGCCAAATAAAGTAAACAACGGCCCACTCAATTCAGCGGGTACCCGGTAATCAACCGAACTTTGCCCCCACACCAACTGCACTATTTCAAGCAAGATATAGCTGAGACCAAAGGTGATCAAAAGCTCCGGCACGTGCCCAAACTTATGCACTCGGCGTAGGCAATATTTTTCAAATGCAGCACCTAATAACCCAACCAACAATGGCGCGATGATCAAAGAAGGCCAAAAACCGATCAAATTAGTCACGCTGTAGGCAAAATACGCACCCAGCATGTAAAAAGAAGCGTGCGCAAAATTCAGCACGCCCATCATGCTAAATATCAACGTCAAACCCGAACTCAGCATAAACAGCAGCAAGCCATAGCTCAAACCGTTTAGCAATGAAATAGTAAAAAACTCCATGCTATCTCTCTAATTATTTTTTGAATTATTTGCTAATCATTTTTAAAATTAAAAACGCCGAGGAAATATCACATCACCTCGGCGCGTTTTAGTCGTTTCTGCGACTACAGCTTTTATGCAGGTCGCTTCATCTGGCAGCTGGTAGGTGTGCTAGAAATATACGGCTCTAACTGCTTGATTGGTACAAATGTATAACCCGTATTTTCTACACTGTAGGCATTTTTCTTATCCACTTTTTGCCATTTGGTGATGTACATGCTTTGCTGCAACTGGTGGTCAGACTTACGCATTTGAACTTCGCCAGCAAAGCTAGGTACCGACAAACCCTCCAAAGCAGCAGCTACTTTGACTGGATTAGTTGACTTGGCTTTGGCAATCGCAGCAGCCATCAAGTTGATGCCATTGAGCGTGGCATAAGTATAGTAGTCATCGTTAAACTTCTTCTTAAACTCCGCGCCCATGGCGCCTAAATCACCCGTGTGGTTGGAGTGACCATACGACACAACATACACTTCGCTATCACCACCAGCCGCCAATGCAGTAGGTGTGCCCGTGACGCCAGCATAATAGGTGTACATAGGCACCTTGAGACCAGCATCGTTCATGGCTTTAACAAGCAAAGTCAAGTCCGCACCCCAGTTGCCCGTCACGATGGTGTCTGCGCCTGATTGTTTGATCTTTGCCACGTAGGGTGCAAAATCTTTGACCTGACCAATTGGATGCAAGTCTTCGCCCACAATTTTTACATCTGGACGCTTGCGAGAAATATTTTCTTTGAAATAACGCGCTACTTGCTGGCCATGAGAATAGTTTTGGTTCAGCAAATAAACATTCTTGACCTTAGGCTGATCTTTCATGAAAGCGGTCAAAGCTTCCATCTTCATAGTCGTATCAGCATCCAAACGGAAGTGCCAGTAATCGCATTTTTCATTAGTCAAAGATGGGTCGACTGCTGCGTAGTTTAGGAAGACAACTTCTTTGCCTGGATTACGTTCGTTGTGTTTAGAGACAGCATCTGACAGCGCCAATGCTGCGCCAGAACCATTGCCCTGGGTAATAAATCGAAAACCTTGATCGATAGCGGCTTTAAGCGTGTTCAAGCTCTCTTGTGGTGAGCCTTTGTTATCAAAACCAGTGACTTCAAACTTGACGCCGGCTGGGTTCTTGGCTCCGCTGAAACGCTCAGCTACAAATTGCCAGCTCTTCAATTGGTTCTGACCCACATTGGCAAACGAACCTGACAAGGGATCGATAAATGCGATTTTGACAGTTTCACCACTTTGCGCAAAAGCTGCACCAGCGCAAACGACAGCAGCACAAACTGCGACAAACTTGACTGTGAATTTCATTGTAAATTTCCTATATGTAAAAAAGCACAAACTCAGTAATAGCGTTGCCTACGATAACCTTATTTTTGAAAATTGCTCTCAGGGATTGCCCTAGAACTATCGCCAATGCGACTGAAAGTAAAACTAACTTTGCGGTAATTTATAGTCCTTCAAGGTCTCGCGCAATTTGGTTTTTTGCATCTTGCCGGTACCACCCAAAGGAATGGCATCGACAAAGACAACATCATCTGGAATCTGGAATTTGGCCGTTTTGCCTTCATAAAACTTGAGCAGTTCGTCGCGCGACACCTCGGCTCCGGGCTTCTTGACGACAGCGATGATGGGACGCTCATCCCACTTGGGGTGCTTCATGCCGATGCATGCGGCCATTGCAACAGCGGGATGCGCCATGGCAATGTTTTCCACATCGATAGAACTGATCCATTCACCGCCGGATTTGATGACGTCTTTGCTGCGGTCGGTGATTTGCATGTAGCCCTCAGCATCAATTTTGGCCACATCGCCTGTAGGGAACCAACCATCCACCAACGGTGAGCCACCCTCTCCTTTGAAATATTCGCTGATGACCCAAGGCCCTTTGACCAGTAGATCACCATACGCAACGCCATCCCATGGCAACTCACGGCCTTGATCGTCGACAATTTTCATATCAACGCCAAAAATGCCACGCCCTTGCTTGAGGCGGACATTCAATTTTTCGTCTGACGACATCAGGAGATGCTTGTTTTTGAGCGTACACACGGTCCCCAATGGCGACATCTCCGTCATCCCCCAGGCGTGCAGTACCTCGACGCCATAGTCGTCGTTGAACGCGGTGATCATCGCGGGCGGGCAAGCCGAGCCACCAATGACCGTGCGCTTGAGTGTCGAGAACCGCTGACCATTAGCCTGCATGTGGGCCAGCATCATCTGCCAGACAGTAGGTACGCCTGCCGCAAAGGTGACTTTTTCGGATTCAATCAAATCAAAAATTGATTTGCCATCCATGGCAGGTCCGGGGAACACAAGTTTTGCACCTGTCATGGCAGCTGAA
>JAYWCQ010000328.1:0-7789 GCA_043780435.1 Polaromonas sp. | reverse complement strand
AAAGAAGCGCTGACCTTGGGCGCCGTGCTCGCGTTACTGGCGTTTGGTCTGGTGTTGACGACCAACAGGGCGACGGTACTGTTGTCGTTCGCCGCTCTGACAGTCGCGGTCATTTACCCCTACGCCAAGCGGTTTTTCGCCATGCCGCAAGCTGTTCTGGGCGTTGCGTTCAGCTTTGGCATACCCATGGCGTTTAGCGCTGTTCAAGGCACCGTTCCCATATTGGCTTGGGTGTTGTTATTCGGAAATTTGTTTTGGGTGCTGGCTTATGACACCGAATACGCCATGGTTGACCGTGACGATGATTTGAAAATCGGCATGAAAACATCTGCCATCACCATGGGGCGATACGACGTGGCCATCATTGCTGCATGCTATATTTTCTACCTATCAATTTGGACTGTAGCCGGCGTATTATATGTTTATTCAGCTATATATTTAATAGCATTATTTGCTGCCATTGTTCAAGTTGTTTGGCACGTCTGGCTGATCCGAAACCGCGAGCGTGAAGCCTGTTTCAAAGCTTTTCGCTTAAACCACTGGCTAGGTTTCACGGTTTTTTTGGGTATTGCTGTGAGTTTGATGTTCAAACAATAACGACGTCGTTAGTTGCCGAACTCATCACCCAGCTCTTTTGCGCGTATCTCTGCCGCCTGCATGGCTTTGATAAAGTGTGCTTTGATATCGTCACCTTCCATCGACATCAGTGCCGCATAAGTCGTACCGCCTTTCGATGTGACACGCTGACGCAGCGTTTCTAGCGGCTCATCAGAGCGGTGTGCGAGTTCAGATGCGCCGCTGAAGGTGCTGATGGCTAATCGCCTACCCTGCTCAGCGCTCAAGCCCATCTTGACGGCGGCTTCTGTCATGGCTTCTAAAAAGTAGAAAACATACGCCGGGCCCGAGCCTGAAATGGCGGTGACAGCGTCTAGCTGTGACTCTTCATTCAGCCACAAAAATTCGCCCATGCTGGCAACCACGCGTTCTACCCACGCTTTTCCTGCTTGCGTAACTGCAGGACGGGCATACAAGGCAGTCATACCTTTGCCAATCAAGGCTGGCGTATTCGGCATAGAGCGAACAACGTTGTCGGTTTTTAACCAAGCGGCAATACTGTCACTGCGAATACCCGCTGCGACACTGAAATGCAGCGCTTTTGGCGCATAGCTGCCGATCTGCTGCGCAGCATCTTTGAAAACTTGTGGCTTCACCGCCCAAATGATCAATCCGGAATTTGACAGTTCTGCGGAAGGTGTGGCTTTGGCTTGAATGCCAAAGTCACTCAACAGCTTGTCGCGGGTTGGCTCAAAGGGGTCTACCACCAAAATGCTGTTCGGTGGCATGCCTTGCTTGATCAAACCGCCTATCATCGCACTGGCCATGTTGCCACCGCCTATAAAGGCAATCGCTTTGCCGTTTTTACTATCGTTATTGTCATGGTTCACTGAAAAACTTTCATCTTGTTCAAAAGTAGCTATTTTGCCGTAGCTTGACGCACCGCATGTTCCCACTGCGCCATCAATTCAGCGGCACGCGCACGTGTCATGGTCGGTAAAAACCGCCGCTCACAGCGCCATAACTTGGAAATACTCTCTAAATCTGAGTAAACACCAACGGCCAAGCCGGCCAAGTAGGCTGCGCCCAGAGCGGTGGTTTCAGTCACCGCAGGGCGTAAAACGGGAATGCCGAGCAAATCCGCTTGAAACTGCATCAGCATATCGTTGCTACACGCGCCGCCATCGACGCGCAGCTCGCTCACGGGTGCGGATCCTGCAGCAACGGCATCACGACTCATCGCCAGTAACAACGCAGCGCTTTGAAACGCAATACTTTCAAGGGATGCACGCGCGATGTGCGCCATGGTGCTACCGCGCGTCAAACCAGTGATCGTGCCGCGCGCATTGGCATCCCAATAGGGTGCGCCCAGCCCTGTAAACGCCGGCACCATCATCACCCCACCAGAATCAGGCACGCTTTGTGCCAGCGTTTGTACCTCACCACTGCTTTGGATGGCATGCAAGCCATCACGCAGCCATTGCACCACGGCACCACCTATGAACACGCTGCCTTCGATGGCAAATTGCGGCGTTTCAGATGGCTGTGCAGCGCTTGTGGTAAGTAATCCATTGGTCGATGTTTGAAAAACATCACCCACATGCATCAGCATAAAGCAACCCGTGCCATAGGTGTTTTTTGCCATGCCACTTTTAAAACACGCTTGGCCAAACAAGGCGCTTTGCTGGTCGCCCGCGACGCCACCAATAGGAATACTAGCACCTAAAATATCCGCGCTGACCTGTCCAAAGATACTGCTTGATGGCAGCACACTGGGTAAAAGCTCTGCAGGAATGTCCAATAACTTTAAAAGTTCAGCATCCCATTGGTTCGTTCGCACATTGAACAACATCGTGCGCGATGCATTGCTGACATCTGTAGCGTGGACTTTGCCATTCGTTAATTGCCAGATCAGCCAACAGTCAATCGTGCCAAAAGCCAATTCACCCCGTTTTGCTTGCGCGCGTGCGTTGGGCACGTTGTCCAAAATCCATTTTAGTTTGGTGCCTGAGAAGTAGGCGTCAATCAGCAAACCTGTTTTTTGTTGAATCGTTTGCGCCAGGCCCTGTTCGCGCAACTGCACACAAGTAGGTTCAGCACGGCGGTCTTGCCAAACGATGGCATGGTGAATCGGTAAACCCGTTTTTCGGTTCCACACCACCGTGGTTTCGCGTTGGTTGGTGATGCCGATAGCGGCAATATCACTGGCAGACAACCCCGCTTTGCTTAAAGCTTCACGCACCGTAGCGATCTGACCGTGCCAAATTTCCATGGGGTCGTGTTCAACCCAACCCGGTTGCGGAAAAATTTGCGGCAATTCCCGCTGAGCCATGGAGACGATTTGCCCCAAGTTATCAAACACAATGCTGCGTGAGCTGGAGGTGCCTTGGTCGAGAGCGAGTAAATAAGCCATGATGCAGCATAATAATCTAACTTTATTTTTCTTGGTGCACCCATCAGAATGCCACTAGCTACCCAGCGTTTGCAGCTCATAACTCAGCTGGAAGATCCAAAGCGATACGACATCGCCATCATCGGCGGTGGTGCAACGGGTCTTGGCATTGCCTTAGATGCGGCATTGCGCGGCTTCAAGGTGGTATTGGTGGAGTCGCATGACTTTGCCAAAGGCACGTCGTCACGCGCTACCAAGCTGGTGCATGGCGGTGTCAGGTATTTGGCGCAGGGCAATATTTCATTGGTGCGCGAGGCTTTGCAGGAGAGAACCACGCTCTTGCACAATGCACCCCACATCGCGCAACCCCTGCCTTTTGTGATGCCATCCTACAAGTTTTGGGAAGCACCGTTTTACGGCGTGGGCCTCAAAATGTACGATGCTTTGGCTGGTAAAGCCGGTTTAGGTGCTACAGAATTTTTAAACGCCAAGCAGACCTTGCATTGCTTGCCGACTTTGCAAAAAACAGGTTTAAAAGGTGGCGTGAAATATTGGGATGGTCAATTTGACGATGCTCGCTTGGCACTTGCGCTGGCGCGTAGCGCAGCCAAAGAAGGTGCTCTGTTGGTGAATTATTGCAAAGCGACCAAGCTGATTCATGAATCTGACAAGCTCGTCGGTTTGAAGTGCCAAGATCAAGAGACGGGTAAAAAATACAACATTGCAGCTTCATGCGTGATCAATGCCACAGGCGTTTGGGTTGATGAAATCCGTCAGAAAGACGGTGAGGCGGTGAAAGACATCGTTGCACCTAGCCAAGGCGTACATGTAGTGGTGGATCGTGAATTCTTGCCGACTGACCACGCCATGCTGATTCCTAAAACTGCCGATGGCCGCGTGCTGTTTGCCGTACCGTGGTTGGGTAAAACAATTTTAGGAACAACGGATACGCCGCGTGAAGACTTAGCACGCGAGCCTGAACCCTTCAAAGCAGAGCTTGAGTTTATTTTAAATGAATCTGCGAATTATTTAAGCAAAGCGCCCACACGTGCCGACGTTAAATCGATATGGGTCGGGTTGCGACCACTCGTCAAACCGCCTGAAAACGAAGGTGCCAATACAAAAAAATTAAGCCGCGAGCACACAGTTTTAGTCAGCAAAAGCGGCTTGGTGACGGTGACTGGCGGCAAGTGGACGACCTACCGCGCGATGGCGGAAGACGTGTTGGCGCAATGCTTTGAGTCTGATTTGCTACCATCAAGGCCTGCTGGCGCGACGGCTGATTTCCCTCTAGTGGGTGCGCAGCACGCAGGTAAAAAGCACAAAAAAATGCACAGCATGGGGGAAGCACAAGGACTGCACTCGTATGGCGATGAGGCCGATTTTGTTGCAAGTCTGCCGGGTTCAGATCATGTATTGGTTCCAGGTCTTTCTGAGGGCATGGTGCGCTTTGCAGCCAGGTATGAATACGCCCGCACCGTGGAAGATGTGTTGGCAAGGCGATCGCGTCTGCTGTTTTTAGACGCGGCTCAGGCCGAAAAGCTTGGCGCCGTTGTTGCAAAAATATTGCAAGAAGAAACGGGGCAGGACCCACAACTGGCAGACTTTTTGCACTTGGCGAAGCAGTACCAGCATTTGCCGTAAAGCTATCTTTTGTAAGCTCAGTTCGCTAGGCTGGCGTCCAATGCCTTTTTGGCAAACTCAGCTCTCAGCGCCTTCAGTTTTTCACGCGGGTCTTCTTTTACCGTTGTTTTGTCCAAACCCATCTCGGCAATAAAGCGGCTGGGTTGAGCGGTGATCATTTCGCGGCCCTTTTTGCGGCGTTTTGTCCAGCTCACCGCCAAGCTGCGCTGGGCGCGCGTGATGCCCACATACATCAGGCGGCGTTCTTCTTGCAGTCGTGTGGCGATGTCGTCGTTGGCAGATTCATGCTCTATGGAGGAGCCACCCAAGCCGCCTGCAGATGTACCGCCCTTTTTCTTGTCTTCCAATTTGAACGGCAGCATGCCCTCGGTCACGCCAACTAACATCACATGCGGCCACTCCAGTCCTTTGGCGGCGTGCAGAGTTGATAAGGTCACGACATTTTGGTCTTTCTCCCGCTCGCTGATGGTCGACAGCAGGGCGATGGTCTGCGCTACTTCCAACAAGCTTTTCTTCTCGCTCGCTATGCCCACGCCCGCCGTGTCGTCAATCTCACCACCACAGCGTTTAGACATCCAATCGCAAAAATCCAGTACATTGGTCCAACGTGCTGCGGCCAGCGTTTCAGAGTCTTCGCCATCGTACAAATGCTTCTCGTAGCCGATTTCAATCAACCAATCTTTTAAGAATTGCGCACAATCTTCCACGCCTGTTGTCTGACTCGCGCGGTATTCCAGGTCGTTGATGTAGCGGCCAAACTCATGCAAGCTGCCCACAGCGCGGGTGCTGACGACAGCGTTGAGCGACGACAAAAACAGCCCTTCAAACAGACTGACTTTGTAGCTGCTGGCAAAACTGCCCAATTGCTGCAGCGTTTGGTGGCCAATGCCGCGCTTTGGGGTGGTGATGGCGCGCAAGAAAGCCGGGTCATCGTCATTGTTCACCCACAATCGAAACCAGGCGCACAGGTCTTTGATCTCGGCGCGGTCGAAGAAGCTTTGTCCGCCGGAAACTTTGTACGGAATTTGCGCCTTGCGCAGCGCCTTCTCAAAGGTTTTTGCTTGGTGGTTGGCGCGGTACAAAATCGCAAAGTCTTTCAGCTCTTTGTACTGGGTTGGTGGCGCTGCACCCGCCGTGCTGGCCAGAACTTCCATGCCGGAGCGCAATGACTGAATCCGCGCCACCGCACGTTCGGCCTCGTGCTCTTCGGTATCCGCATCCACCACCCGCACCGGCTCGCCCTCTCCCAAATCGCTCCACAGGTTTTTCGGAAAGAGCTTGGGGTTGGGGCCGATGACGTTGTTGGCTGCCCGCAAAATCGCACTGGTCGAGCGGTAATTTTGTTCCAAGGTGATAACCTTGAGATTCGGGAAATCCACTGGCAACTTGCGTAAATTGTCCAGCGTCGCGCCGCGCCAGCCGTAGATGGATTGGTCATCGTCACCCACAGCGGTGAAGCGCGCTTTGTCGCCGACCAAATGTTTCAGCACCTCGTATTGCGTGGCATTCGTGTCTTGGTATTCGTCCACCAGCACATGCCCCATCTGCGCTTGCCATTTCTGCCGCACGTCCTCATGGTTTTGCAACAATTTGAGTGGCAAACCAATCAAATCGTCAAAATCCACCGCTTGAAAAGCGCTCAACCGCTCTTCATAACTCGCCATCACTTTGGCGATGATGCGTTCGTTGTCGTCCTTGGCTTGCAGCAGCGCCATTTCAGCGTTCAACCCCGCGCTTTTCCAGCCGCTGATGACCCACTGCCACGAGCGCGCCGTGGCCACATCCACGCTACCACCCGCGTCTTTCAAAATGCTGGTGATATCGTCCGTGTCCAAAATAGAAAATTGCGGTTTCAAGCCCAGCGCCGCGCCGTCCTGCCGCAGCATACGCACGCCCAGCGCGTGGAAAGTGCATATCACCACATCTTTAGCTGCTCTGCCAATCAGCTGTCGCGCCCGCTCACGCATCTCGGCAGCGGCTTTGTTGGTAAAGGTGATAGCCGCAATGTTCTTCCCCGCCATGCCACTCTGAATCAGCCGCCCAATCTTGTGCGTGATCACCCGCGTCTTCCCCGACCCCGCCCCCGCCAACACCAAACAAGGCCCATGCATGTAGTTCACCGCTTCTTGCTGCGCGAGATTTAATCCAGAAGAAGAGGGAGAAGAAGACATGAAGAAAATAACGCTCAAAAATAACAAGACGCGCAATCATAACGACTAAGCAAAAGTGACTAGCTGTAGAAGCCTAGCCGTTCTCAAACCATCAAATGAAAACGCCCCTTTCGCCCGGCGGTGTATACACGGCGGGGCGAGAGGGGTTGGGGGAGAGTGGGAAAAACAGATCAATATCCAGAAGAATAAGCCTCCAACCCCATAGAAACAACCAAAGCCACATCCGTCCCCACAGCTTCTTTAAACTCCGCCTCAGTCTGCGAAACCGCCCGCTCAAACGCAGCCAACCAATCCAACCCCGTAGCCGTAAACATCACCTTCCGCGCCCGTTTATCAACGCCATCTAACGACCGCGTCACCAAGCCCCAAGCCTCGCACTGCGTCACCAAATCCCCCATCGCCTGCTTGGTGACGCCAGCGCTGGCTGCCAAATCAGACAAGCGCGCGCCCTCCAGCGGCAAATGCCGCGTGATGTGCACATGCGCCGCAGTCACTTGCCCACGCGCTGCCAAATTCGACAGCGCCAGCGGCACGTCCATGTTGTGCGCCATCAACGTCAACACCCGCTCGTCAAACCGCCGCAGCGCATGCCCCAGCAGACGCCCCAAATGCGTTTGCCGCCAGCCTAAATGTGTTGCAATAAACGTGTTTTTTTTAGCCATTGCGCATCATAAATCAGTTGAGAATATTTAGTCAATTAAACTGATTAAAAAATCACGTATTTAATTTAATAGCTGAGGTAAACTACTGTTCAAGCATCCAGCTTTAAGCGTCATGATGCTGATAAAAAGTGCAATAAATTTTGAGTAACTGATTGATATTAAAGGAAAGTACCATGGACATGGCTGTTAAACCCACTTCTGCATCTGCTGCAACATCCGCACAAAACACAGCCGCCAGCGCTGAAAAAGCCAAAGCGCTGCAGGCTGCACTCGCCCAAATCGAGAAGCAATTCGGCAAAGGCACCATCATGCGCCTGGGCGAAGGCGAGGTGATTGAGGACATTCAAGTCGTCTCTACCGGCTCT
>JAYWCQ010000327.1:0-12442 GCA_043780435.1 Polaromonas sp. | reverse complement strand
GCATCAAAAACAAACAATTCAGCTGGGCAAGCAAAATGCAGGCTTTGCTTTTGACAATGAGCTGGGCGCGCACTCGGTGGAAGTTGCCGCATTTGACATTGACAGCCGATGCGTCAATTGGGAAGAGTATTTAGATTTTGTAGAAGCGACCGCTCGCAGCTTGCCGCGCTATCTACGGCTTAGTGAATTGGGCTATGAAACGCAGAAATTTGGCGTTTGGACACCCTTGGATTTGCAAGCTACTGCCGTGCACATCAACTTTGTCGATGCGCAAGATTACTGCGTTTGGGCGGGGCGTAGGCTGCCCAAGGAAGCAGAGTGGGAGCTGGCCGCCGAGACAAGCCAGACACACAAAAGAGCCGAATTTGTATGGGGAGATGTCTGGGAATGGACGAGCAGCACGTTTGCACCCTACCCCTGCTTTGTGGCGCATCCATATTTAGATTACTCTGAGCCGTGGTTTGGCTCGCGCCAAGTGCTGCGCGGGGCGTGTGTGGCGACGCAGCCTATGATGAAAAACGTCAAGTATCGAAATTACTTCACACCTGAGAGAACGGATATTTATGCTGGGTTTCGGACGTGTGGGTTGTGATTGAACTGACTAATTGACTTTAGGCCTGCGCCCAAAACACACAAAACTGCTGATTCGCATCTTGCCAAGGCTTTACCGCCTGAAAACCTGCGTTTTTGAGCAATTGGGTGAATGAGTCCACCGTGTATTTGTACGAATTTTCAGTGTGAATGCCTTCGCTTTTGGCAAACTTGCGTTCGCCACCCGGCCAACGAACCGTTAGGTCTTGCAAGGCATCCAAATGCATTTCTATGCGCGACAGCTCGGTATTGAACAGCGCGCGGTGTTGCCACTGGGTGATATTGAAATCGCTCCCCAACAATTCGTTGATGTGCAGCAGCATGTTGCGGTTAAAAGCGGCAGTAATACCCAAAGCATCATCATAAGCTGCTTGTAACACGGTGCTGGATTTGACCAAATCAACGCCTATCAATAATCCGCCCTGCCCCGTGCCATCCTTGCAAGCTGTATGAATTTGACGCAAAAATGGCAACGCGTCTGCAGGGGTAAAGTTGCCAATGCTGCTGCCGGGGTAGAAAAACAAACGGCTGCCATTGCCGATCTCTGCTGGCAATGCCAAACTCTCTGAAAAATCCATCCCCAAACCCAGCATCGGTAAATCAGGGTTTTGGCGCTGTAAACTGGTTAGCGCTTGCTTTAAAAAATCGACAGAAATATCAACTGCCACGTATTTCGCTGGGCGAAGCGCCTCAAACATGCGCGCTGCTTTTTCACAATTGCCAGCACCCAAGTCGATCAAGGTGTGCCCCAATCCCGTCGTCGTCGCCATATCAGGCAAAAACTGCTCAAAAATAGCAGCTTCAACACGCGTGGGGTAATACTCGGGCAGCTCGGTGATAGCTTCAAACAAGCGCGAACCTAAGGCATCGTACAAATACTTGGGTGAGGTACTGGCATTCGCATCAAGCAAGCCTTGCTGCAACTCAGCACGTACTGCCGCTTGATTTTCAACATAGTGTTGTACAAATTCAGGGCTGGTTGTTGAAGCTAGCGCGACAGGCATAGGGTGAAATGGTTGAAAAGTTTGAAAAGTTTGAAAAATTTGGATATTTAAGCAACTATAGCAGTCGAGCCCAAAACCCTATTCTTACAGTCTGCCAGAAATGCGGTTTTGCCTGCAAGAAAGTCGAAACTCGAGTTTAATATTCATTGGTTAAAAAATTTTTAGCGGAATATTTATGCATTTTCAACTTTCAAACTCCGTATCGCGCGGTTTACGCTCTGTAGCCGTTGGCTTGATAGTTGCATTTACTGCTGCAGCCTTTGCCCAACCTGTTCTCAAAGTCACCACCATTCCTGAAGAAGCTGCTACCGAGCAGGTGCGTAAATTCACGCCGCTGGCCGCTTATCTTGAAAAGCAACTGGGCATGAAGGTGGAGTTCACACCGGTGTCGGATTACCCCGCCGCTGTGGAAGCTCTGGTGAACAAACGGGTAGATTTGGTCTGGTTTGGCGGTTTTACGCATGTGCAAGCCTCTCTACGCTCGGGTGGCAAGATCATTCCTATCGCCCAGCGCGAGGAAGACACTAGGTTTCAATCTGTCTTCATTGCAAAAACGGATTCGGGCATCAAAACCTTGGCGGACATGAAGGGCAAAGACATTTCATTCGGTTCGCAAAGCAGCACATCGGGTCATTTGATGCCGCGCAGCTTCTTGCTCGAAGCCAAGATTGATCCTGAAAAAGATTTCAAACGTGTGGCTTTCTCGGGCGCACATGACGCAACGATTGCCTCTGTGGTCAGCGGCCGTGTAGCAGCTGCGGCACTCGACATGACAGTTTGGAAAAAATTTGTCGATGAAAAAAAGGTGGATACCGCTGCTGTAAATGTGTTCTACACCACACCGCCGTATTTCAATTACAACTGGAGCGTGCATGCTGACATGCCTGCTGCCTTGCGTGAAAAAATCACCAAAGCGCTGTTAGATCTGAATGCCAATACCGCAGAAGGCAAAGAAATTCTCCAACTCAACCGCGCCACGCGCTATGTGCCCACCAAGCCTGAGAATTACAAAGGCCTAGAGACAGCAGCCAAGAGCGCCGGCCTGCTTTAATCGGGTTCCCTTGCTTTTTTTAGATTTATGCTTTTTTTCAGATTGTCGCTTTGCAAATTCAACTTCAACATGTAAGCGCCCGCCATCCTGCTGCCAAAGATGATTCTGTGCCCGCGCTGCGCGATGCCACGATTCAGATTCAGCAGGGTGAGCAAGTGGCGGTGATCGGGCCTTCGGGCGCGGGTAAGACGACGTTTTTGCATGCGGTAGCCTGCGCCTTGAAGCCTGCGAGCGGGCAATTGGCGCTCTCTGGGCAAGATCCTTGGAAGCTGCCGCGCTCAGCTTTGCAGGCTTTGCGTGGCCAACTTTTTTTAGCGCCACAAGTGCCGCCATTGCCGCCGCGCCAGCGGGTTGTTACAACGGTACTTGCTGGGCGTTTGCCGCAGATGGGTTTTCTGCATAGTCTGCGCTCGCTGTTTTATCCCTTAGAAATTCCAGCGGCGCACGCTGCTTTGAAGGCTTTTGATCTGGATGAGAAGATTTTTGAGCGGGTGGATCGCCTCTCGGGCGGTGAGCGGCAGCGCGTGGGCTTGGCGCGGCTCTTGGCATCAGATGCCAAGCTCTGGCTCATTGACGAGCCACTGTCGGCACTCGACCCCACACGTGCCACGCAGGCACTAGAAGTGCTCACACGCGCCTGCCGTGAGCGCGGCGCAACGCTGGTGTGTACGCTGCATCAGGTTGAGCGGGCGCTCGAAGCCTTTCCGCGCATCATAGGGCTGCGCAATGGTGAGGTGGCTTTTGATTTACCCTCGGGCGAGGTATCCCGCGAACGCTTGACGGCGCTGTATGCCCAGCATGAGCATGAGCTGTTTGGCCCTGCATCAGTCAATGAGTTTCCTGAGCAAAATGTGCAGCTTGGCCAGCCTGCTGTGATGCATTGCCGATAGATCGATGAGCGCCGTTTTACCGCTACCCTCCCCTTTACAGCGTGATCCGGCTTGGCAAGGTCGCGTCTTCTGGCTGGTGGCGGCTGTGCTATTGCTTTGGCCGCTGTTTGTGATCACTGAATTCAAGCCTTGGCTGCTTTGGGATCCCGAAAGCCGCAAGGTGATGGGTAACTTTCTGAGCGATTTTTTCCCGCCAGCGCACGACGCTGAATTTTTACAACTCATCGCCAAAGAAACCTGGCGCACGGTGGCCATGGCCACGGCTGGTATCGCGCTGGCGCTGGTGCTGGCTATTCCGCTCACGCTGCTCGGCACATCAGCGCTGTCAGTCTCCCAGCTATCTGGCAAGATGGCTTGGATGCCGAGTGTGTTGCGCCAAGCGATTCGCTGGCTGTTGATTGTTTTGCGCAGCGTACCTGAGCTGGTATGGGCGCTGGTTTTTGTGCGCGTGGTGGGTCTAGGGCCGACGGCGGGCGTGCTGGCGATTGCACTCACGTATGCGGGGATGCTGGGCAAGGTCTATACCGAAATTTTGGAAAGTGGCGAAGCGCATGCCACGCAATCGTTGATGCGCAATGGCGGAGGGCGTTTGCAGGCTTTCTTTTATGGCTTGCTGCCGCAAAATGCTGCTGAATTGACAAGCTACACCGTCTATCGCTGGGAATGCGCGATTCGCTCCAGCGCGGTGCTTGGATTTGTGGGCGCTGGCGGCTTGGGGCAGCAACTTGACAATTCGATGAAGATGTTCAAAGGCAGCGAAGTCGCCACGCTGCTGTTGGTTTTCATGCTGCTCGTTTGGCTGGCTGACAAGGCCAGCTCTTGGCTGCGTAGGGAATTGGGATGACCACCTTATCCAAACTAACCACCAAGGAAGCCGCCAACGAGGTATACAAACTGCCGCCCAAACTGTTTGATGCGCGCTGCAAGGCCTGCTGGTTTGTCTTAGCGTTGATTTTGTTAACCATTGCCAGCTTTTGGACGATCAATCTCCAATGGGCGCAGCTCTTCAGCTTCGAATCAGCCAGGCTCATGGGCAAATTCATTGGCGAGCTGATGTCGCCGGATTTTTCTAGCAAATTTGTTGCCAAGCTCTGGACAGCTTCGCTTGAGACTTTGGCTATGTCTCTGCTAGGCACGATCATCGCTGCCATCCTCGGCTTGCTTATCGCCCTCCCCGCCAGCAAAACGCATGAAGGCGACAAGGCCTATTTCAAAGGTCCTGCGCGTTTGCTGCTCAACGCATTGCGCAGCATCCCAGAATTGGTCTGGGCCGCGCTCCTGCTGATAGCCGCAGGCCTTGGCCCTTTTGCGGGCACATTGGCCTTAGGTCTTCACACCGCTGGTGTGCTCGGCAGATTGTTCGCCGAAAGCATCGAGAACGCGCAGCCCGGAGCAGCTTTCGCGCTTCGCACACGTGGCGTGGGCGAAGCGCGCATCTTTTGGTATGCCACACTGCCGCAAATCATTCCCCAGCTCATGAGCTACACGCTCTACCGCTGGGAAAACAACATTCGCGCGGCTGCTGTGCTCGGTGTGGTGGGCGGTGGCGGGCTAGGTCAAATGCTGGCCTTCCACATGGGCTTGTTCCAAATGAGCAAAACGTCCACGATCTTGCTGGCGATGCTGGCCTTGGTAGCTTTAGTGGATGCTATGAGCTATGCTACTAGAAAATGGTTAGTACGTTAATCTCATTGAGAAACAATATGAGAATTTTTTCAAGGTGATTTCATGGCTTTTATTTATTACGTGACACACATTCAGTTTGAAGCAGGCGCTATCAAACTACTCAAACAAGAATGTGATCGTGTCGGCATCAGTCGTCCATTGATCATCACGGACCAAGGCGTCAAAGCTGCCGGCATCCTGCAAAAGGCTTTGGACAATTTGCAGGGCATGACCGTGGCGGTGTTCGACCAAACACCGTCTAACCCGACAGAAGCTGCTGTGCGAGCCGCAACGGCAAGCTACAAAGCCAACCACTGCGATGGCTTGATAGCAGTGGGCGGCGGCTCGTCTATCGACTGCGCCAAAGGTGTGGCGATTGCGGCGACACACGAAGGCCCACTCACCACCTTCGCAACCATCGAAGGCGGCTCGCTGTTGATTACCGATAGAGCCGCACCCTTGATCGCTGTGCCCACCACCAGCGGCACGGGCAGTGAAGTCGCTCGTGGGGCGATTTTGATTGTGGATGACCAACGCAAGCTTGGTTTTCACTCTTGGCATTTGGTGCCCAAAGCCGCCATTTGCGACCCTGAACTCACTCTCGGCTTACCCGCCAAATTAACCGCCGCAACCGGTATGGATGCCATCGCGCATTGCATGGAAACCTTCATGGCTCCAGCGTTCAACCCACCAGCGGACGGCATTGGTTTGGATGGTTTAACGCGTGCTTGGGCAAACATTGAACGTGCGACGAGCAACGGCAGCGACATTGATGCCCGCCTGAACATGATGAGCGCGTCTATGCAAGGCGCCATGGCGTTTCAAAAAGGTTTGGGCTGCGTGCATAGTCTGAGCCACAGCTTGGGCGGCATCAACCCTGGGCTACACCACGGCACCTTGAACGCCATGTTTTTACCCGCTGTGGTGGCATTCAACGCCAGTGCACCATCCATCCAAAACGAACACCGGCTGCAGCGTATGGCGCATGCCATGGGTTTGGCATCCGGCAGTGACATCCCCGCCGCCATCAAAGACATGAACGCGCGCCTCGGTTTGCCTGCCGGCTTAGATGCTTTGGGGGTAAAACGCGACTGGTTCGGCAACATCATCAAAGGCGCACTGGCCGACCATTGCCACAAAACCAATCCGCGCATAGCCACAAAACAAGACTACGAAATGCTGCTGGCAACATCCATGTGAAAATTCAACGCATGCACGACATCTGCAAACAAAGGACGTGCAAACACGTCCGCTTGTGTGCAGCGCTGTTGCAGTGCCATAAGTTTTGACCTTGCGCCTTGCTCTGCATCCCCCACTGAGTCTGAGCACAGCGCCAATAGCTCGCCAAGGAAAATGCCAAACGCCCGCACCTCGATAAGCTGTAGGGCTTTCGAAATATCCGCGTCTTCTGCGTCGCTAGCCGGTAAAAAGGATGCCGCGCCAAAATCACCCAAAAGGCCATATTCGTCTGCGTTGTACAACATATTGTGCGCATACAAGTCGCCATGCAAAACACCGCAAGCGTGCAAGTGCGCAACGGCTTGCGCTATGCCATAAGCAAGGCCATGAAGCTCCCGCAGACTAAGAACAGTCTCTTGTGAATAGATATCTCGCGTGCATGAATCTAAGCTGGGTGGTTGAGCAAGGTTTATAAAATCAGGAGCAATCAAAGGCATGACCAAGCCCATCGTCCCATTTGGGTGATGGCTGATTTCCCCCAACACGCCCACAACGTTCGGATGCAAACCCACGGCGATACTGACGGCCATTTCGCTGCGCGGCATACCATCGCTGGTCACGGCGCTTTTGAATAACTTAATGGCAACTTGTTTGGATGACGCGTCAGTTTGCTGCAGCTTGGCTTCATAAATCACTCCCGAAGCACCTTCACCAAGTTTCACGCCTAGTTCGATATGTTGCCAATCAATGCTAGCTATCAGTGGCGCTTGTCTAGCCGCTTCAAAACCGTCCGTCAATGGATTGCCTGCTATCGCCAACCAAGCTAAGCTAGGCATCGTCAACAACCAAGTCGGCAAAACTAAAAACCGGTTGGCAGACAAACGCAACAATTCAAGCTGCGAGCAATTGACGAGCTCTGCAGGTAAATCACTTAACTGGTTGCCCGCCAGCATCAGCTTTTGCATCTGCGGGCATTGGCCAATACTGTGGGGCAGACTTTGAATGCGGTTGTCCGTCAAAATCAGCCATCGCAGTGTAGGGGCAAGCGCCTCATCTGGCACACGGCTGATCTGATTGGCTTTGAAGCCAACCATCGTCAAATTTTTGCATTGCCCAAGCACTGCAGGCAATTCAGTGAACAGGTTATCAGAGCAAAAAATGATGCGCAGCTTGTGCAAGCGCGGTAAATCATCCGGCAGGCTAGATAACTTATTGCCTGATAGATTCAAAATCTCCAGTGAATCTGCCAAGTCGAGAATCTCGCGCGGAAACTCCGTCAATCCACATGACATATCCAAGCGTTTGATGCCACGTAATAACCCCGCTTGAAGTTGCTCTAGTGTGTCCATGTCGTTAGCAGCGAATTCATCCTACAAAACCATACCTATTTCTTGCAGAATTTCTGCCGTATGTTCGCCCAGCCTAGGCGCAGGCCGTGAAATGGCCGTGGGCGTGGCGCTCATGCGCACGGGCGGACGCAATTGCCGCAGCTTGCCTTCATAGGGGTGCTCCACATCGACCCAGCCGCCGGTTGCCGCCAAATGCGAGTCAGTCAACAGATCTGGCAACTTCATCATCGGCATGACGGGGATATCGTTCGCAACGAAGACCTTCAACCAATGCTCGCTGGTTTGCAGCAGCAGTTTGGTTTGCACGAAGGCATACAGTTCATCGATGTGCGCGATACGCGCCGATTGCGTGGTGAAGCGCGCGTCTTGCGTGAAACGCTGGCCCTCGCCTACCAGCTCCAAGAAACCGCGCCAATGGGCGTCGTTGTACATCAGCGCGCAGACATAACCATTGCTGGTTTTATAAGGTTTGCGATTGGGCGACAGCATCCGACTGTGCCCCATGTTTCCCATCTCTTGACCGAGAGACGCCGGCACGGGCGGTTGCCAGGTCTCACCGCCCAAATGCTCGCCCAATACAAATTGCAGCAAGCACTCAAACATAGGCACTTCAACGCTTTGCCCCAACCCCGTTCCGCCTTTTTTGTCACGCGCGATGATGGCCGCCATGACCGCATGCACCATGTTCAGCGCCGTCACACGGTCCGCAAAGGTCGCGGGCACATAGCGCGGCTCAGTGCTGCCGCTTTGCGTCATCAGCCACGGAATGCAAGCCGCGCCTTGAATCAAATCATCATAGGCTGGAAAATCAGAATACGGGCCACCTTCTGAATAGCCATACGCACCGCAATAAATCAACCTTGGGTTGATTTTTTGCAAGGCCTCGTAGCTCAGCCCCAGCCGCGCCATGGAGCCGGGACGGATGTTGAAGGTCAGCACATCAGCGCCTTCACACAGTTTGAGTAAAGCCGCATGATCGCGCGGCTTCTTCAAATCTAAAACGATGGAGCGTTTGTTGCGATTGGCATTGATAAAAATATGCCCCATCCCTGGGTGCTGCATAGGCCCCGCATGGCGCATGATGTCACCACTGGGCGCCTCGACCTTGATGACATCCGCGCCATAGTCACCCAATATTTGCGTGGCATACGGGCCGAGAACCACGCCGGTGAGGTCGACGATGCGGTAGCCGCTCAAAGCGCCTTGATTACCTCCTTGATTAGCGCCACTCACTCCGGTGCAATTCCTGCCAGCTTGACCCAACCCGACCACTTCTTGATTTCCGCGTCAATCGTGCGCGCCAGTGTTGCGCTGTCTTGCACATTCAAATCAATCCCTGCATTGGCCAATTTTTCTTTGAGTTCTGGTTTTGCCAGTACAGCACGCAAGGTGTCGCCTAGCTTTTGAGCATCTGCAGCAGGAATATTCGCTGGTGCCATCAAGGCAAACCAAGCGCTGACCTCGTAGCCCTTGACCGTGTCACCAATCGGTGCAATATTCGGCGCTTTACCTGCACGTGTCGCAGTCGTCACGCCCAAACCTTTGAGTCGTCCACCGTTGATTTGCGTCATGGCGTTACCCACGTCCGCAAAGGCAAACTGCAGCTGGCCACCCATCAAATCGGTCAGCGCCGGTGGAATGCCTTTGTACGGTACGCTCAAAGCTTCAAACCCACCCAACTGCGCCACCAACGCACCCGAAACCCATGACCCCGAAGAGCCGTGGCCATACGCCAGCTTGTTGGCTTTGGCATAGGCGACAAACTCTTTCATGTCCTTTGCAGGAAACTCAGGCTTCACCATCAAAATAAAACCGGTGCTACCAATCATGCCAATCGGTGTGAAATCTTTCACCGGGTCGTACGGCAGCTTTTTGTACAAGCTCACATTCGCCGCTTGTGTGGTGCTGGTTGTTACCAACAGCGTGTAAGGATCAGCCGTCGCCGACTTCACAAAATCCGCTCCTGGAATCCCATTCGCCCCCGCTTTGTTGTCCACCGCAATCGGTTGTCCCAAAGCATCGCTCATCGCCTGCGCGACGATGCGACCAACGCTGTCTGTTGCGCTGCCTGCTGGAAATGGCACGACGAATTTGAGCGGTTTAGAGGGGAAAGTTTGTGCCTGCGCGTTGATGCCGCCCAAAGCCAGCATTCCAGCGATACAGCTGCTTGCTAACAGTTTGAAAGTTGTTTTCATTGATGTCTCGTTTAATTTATAAACCAGGGCGAATTATTGCTTGCAAATTCGACTTTTCCATACTCGCTAACCCGATAAGTCATCCCTGCATCAGTTTTTCAATCTCCCCCGCCTTCACGGGTACACCACGGCTGATCAACTCGCAGCCACCCTCGTTCACAATCGCGTCGTCCTCAATGCGGATGCCAATGTTGTGGAACTGTTCCGGTACGCCAGCGGCGGGGCGGACGTAGATGCCGGGTTCTAGGGTCAACACCATGCCTGGGCGCAGGATGCGGCTGGGGCGGTTGGTGATGACTTCGTTGCTGAGTGGGTCGGTACGGGTCGTTGTGTTGCCCAATTCTGAGGGTTCGTTATAACCACCGCAATCATGCACATCCATGCCCAACCAGTGGCTGGTGCGGTGCATGTAGAAGGGGAAATAGGCGCGTTTTTCGATCACGTCTTCCAAGCTGCCAACCTTGTTTTTGTCCAACAGTCCCACGTCCAGCATGCCTTGCGCCAAGACCTTGACCGCCGCTTCGTGCGGGTCGATGAAGCGGCAACCCGGCTTGGTGACGGCGACAGCCGCTTCTTGGCTGGCCACCACGATGTCATACAGCGTGCGCTGCGGGTCGGTGAATGTGCCATTGGCGGGGAAGGTGCGGGTGATGTCGCTGGCGTAGCCGTCCAGCTCACAACCGGCGTCTATCAGCACCAAATCGCCGCTTTTGACGGGCGCGGCATCGGCGCGGTAGTGCAGCACGCAGGCGTTGGCTCCGGCGGCGACTATTGACGAGTAGGCGGAGTATTGCGAGCCCTGCTGGCGAAATTCGTGCAGCAGCTCGGCGTCCAGATGGAATTCACGCACGTCTTTGCCTTCACGCAGCATCTGGGCACTTTTTTGCATGGCGCGGATGTGGCCTGCTGCGCTGATCTGCGCGGCGCGGCGCATGGTGGCTTGCTCGGACGCGTCTTTGATGAGGCGCATCTCGTCCAGCACCGCGCAGGCATCGCGCTGGATTTCAGGGCACAACGCACCGTAGCGCACGCGTACGCGGACTTTGGCTAACCAACCATCAACTTGCGTTTCCAAGCCAGAATGCATCGCAAACGGGTAGTAAACGGCAGATTTGTTCTCCAGTAATTTTGGCAACAACGCGTCCAATTCAGTACAGGGAAACGCCGCATCAACACCCAAAGCCTGTGGTGCCGCCGTGGGGCCAAGACGAAAACCGTCCCAAATCTCGCGTTCCACGTCTTTGGGGGCGCAAAACAGGATGGATTGGCCATCACCCGTGATGACCAGCGTGGCATTGGGCTCGGTAAAACCGGTTAAATAATGGAAATAGCTGTCAAAACGGTACAAAAAATCGCTGTCGCGGTTGCGCTGGCGCTCGGGCGAGGTCGGGATGATGGCGATGCCGTCAGTGCCCAACTTAGCGGCAAAGCGGGCGCGGCGGGTGGCGTAAATGGTGTTGCTTACTGTTGTCATATATTCACTGTTGGTTGTTGATTTGCGCCAAGCGTTCCGGCGTACCCACATCTGTCCAAGTGCCAGTGTACAACTCACCGCTCACCTGCTGTGCAGCAATGGCTTTTCTTAGCAGGGGTGCCAATGCAACTTTGATACCCTTAGGATTACCCGCCGTAATATCACAATAAGGCCATGAAAACAAAGGCTTACGGTACAACGCGATGGTGCTGAAGGTGTATGTTTCAGACGACTCATTAACGACCTCGCCATCCGCTTGCAGCCCAAAATCGCCTTTGGTGTTGTGCTCTGGGTTAGGCACTAGCCAGATGTGGGCCAACTTGCCGCTGGCTTTGAAGCGGTCTACCGCATCTTGCGAAAACACAAAATCGGGCGCGAACACATCGCCTGCAAGCACCCAAAACACCTCGTCAACCTCTGAACTGCACAACAGCGGCAAGGCCCGTACGATGCCACCCGCCGTCTCCAGCGCGCCACCGAAATCGCGGCCTTCGTGCGAATAGCTGATATTGACCATGATGGGATTTGCAACTTCTTGCTCACTTTTCAATAGCATCTCAGGCAATAAATACAACGGCTTGATGCCAAAATGAGCACTAAAATGGTCGGATACCTGCTCACCCTGCCAAGCGGTGTTGACCACGAGCTCGGTAAACCCGCCCTGCGCCAGAGCCTGCATGGCCCACTGCATCAGCGGCTGACCGCGCACGTTTAGCAACGGCTTGGGGGTGTGGTCGGTAAGCGGGCGCATGCGTTCGCCACGGCCGGCGGCCAAGATCAGGGCTTTGCAGCTCATGCTTTAACTTTCAAGTCATTTAATACAGGTGTCATACTTTTGTCATTTTCTTCAAGCTGTATTTGAATAAAACCAGCTAAGTGATTGATTTGTATACCCGTAGGTGCTTGCCTACATTTTCTGTGGATAACTTTGTTGATAGGTCCTGAGTTATGCGCACAAACCCACATAAATCAAGGCATTGGACAAATTGCACACAAATCAAGCAATAAATTAAACCCTTATAAATCAACAAGTTAAGCGTGCTA
>JAYWCQ010000326.1:0-4576 GCA_043780435.1 Polaromonas sp. | reverse complement strand
GGTTTTCACCTGCACATCATCCACCAAAATGCGCTCGGCATCGTAGTAGCTGTGGTAACAAGATGCTAAATCGCGCAGGTAAAAAGTCACGTCATGCGGGGCAAAGTCCAAGGCTGCAGAAGTCAGCATTTCAGGGTATTTAGCCAGTTGCAGCATCAAAGCCAAGGCTTGCGGGCTGGTTAAAGGGTTCAAATCCGCTGTTTTGAGCGTGGCAACATCGCCGCCCGAAGCCGCCCACGTGCTCAGCACCGAGCAAATCCGCGCATGGGCGTATTGCACGTAGTACACCGGGTTGTCGTTGTTTTTGGCCAAGGCCAAATCCACGTCGAACACGTATTCGGTATCAGGCTTGCGGCTGAGCAGGAAGAAGCGCACGGCGTCCTTGCTGGTCCATTCGATCAAATCACGCAGCGTCACGTAAGAACCAGCGCGTTTGGAGATTTTGACCTCTTCACCGCCGCGCATCACCCGCACCATGGTGTGCAGCACGTAGTCGGGGTAACCCTGTGGAATGCCAACATTCGCCGCTTGCAGACCGGCGCGCACGCGGGCGATGGTGCCGTGGTGGTCGGTGCCCTGAATGTTCACCGCTTTGGCAAAACCACGTTGCCATTTGGTGATGTGGTAGGCCACATCGGGGACGAAGTAGGTGTATTGAGGGACAGCACCTTCTTCACCGGCGGCTGCCGATTTCCTCATCACGCGGTCTTTGTCATCCCCGTAATCGGTCGATTTCAGCCACAGCGCACCGTCCAGCTCATATGTTTTGCCAGCGGCTTGCAGCATCTGCACCGTTTTATCGACCAAACCATCAGAGTAAAGGCTAGATTCCAGGTAATAGTTGTCAAATTTGACCGAAAACGCCAGCAAATCCAAATCCTGCTCGCGGCGCAAGTAGGCGACGGCAAAGTCGCGGATCGATGCCAAATCGTCCAAATCTCCGCTAGCAGTCGTGCTGCGGTCATCTGCTGAAACCGTCTTTTTAGCGAGGAAATCAGCAGCGATATCGGCAATGTAATCGCCGTTATAGGCCGCTTCAGGCCATTGTGCATCGCCCGGTTTAAAGCCTTTACCGCGCAATTGGGTGCTGTTGGTCAAAGTGCCAATTTGCACCCCCGCATCGTTGTAATAAAACTCGCGGTAGACGTCCCAACCCTGAGTTTGGTACAAATTGCAAATCGTATCCCCCAACGCCGCTTGCCTGCCGTGGCCGACGTGCAAAGGGCCGGTCGGATTGGCCGAGACAAACTCCACCATCATTTTTTTGCCCAAGCGCGCTTGATCACCAAAGTGCGTCGACCCAGCCAGCACTTCACGGATGACCTGCTGTTTGGCTTCGGCTTTGAGGCGAATGTTCAAAAAGCCAGGGCCAGCGATGTCGATAGATTCAACCCAACGCGTAAACGACTCCGTTTTTAGCAGCGCATCACGCAGTATTTCTGCGACTTGGCGTGGGTTTTTGCACAGTGGTTTGGCCAATTGCATGGCCGCAGTCGAAGCAAAGTCGCCGTGGGAGGCGACTTTGGGGGATTCAAAAGCGGCTTTGGCAGCCGCGCCGGGGAGTAAATTGTCCAGCTCGCCAGCCAAGGCCGCGAGCAAATCGTGTTTTAAAGAGAGCATCCAGCGATTTTAAGGGCACTTCTACCTAATAACCGTTCGCCCTGAGCTTGTCGAAGGGCTCAGTCCGAACGGAATATTCAATTTAAAACGGAATATCGTCATCCATATCGTCAAAACCGCTGGCAGCAGGTTTTGCGGCAGCTGGGCGCTGCGCTGGCGCTGACGGCGCGCGCGGTGCGCTGGCTGGGCGGGCGTTGTAATTGCTGCCGCCACCGCTGTTTGAACCTTCATCCCCGCCCGGTGCGCCCATGCCTTCACGGCCACCCAAAAGCTGCATTTCTGTGGCGATGATGTCGCACGTATTCTGCTCATGCCCGTCTTTGTTGGTGAATTTGCCGTATTTCAAGCGGCCTTCAACGTACAAAGGTCGGCCTTTTTTGACATACTCGCCGACTATTTCAGCCAATTTGTCATAAAAAGTGACACGGTGCCATTCCGTCGTTTCGATGTTTTCACCCGTGTTTTTGTCCTTACGGCGGCTGGAAGTCGCAATGCTGATGTTCGCCACCGCTTGGCCGCTGGGCAAATAGCGAATTTCAGGGTCGCGCCCACAGTTTCCGACCAAAATAACCTTGTTGACTGACGCCATGATGTAGTGCTCCAAATAGTTGTGTAAATGCGTGTGCGTTGTAGCCTGTCATTATTCTACATACCAAACTGGTGATTTGCGGATGATTCGTTAGACGCTTATCATAGAGGGTTGTCTTTTTGACGCTCTTTAGCGATTTTTTGTGAATTCATCTACCGATTCCTCCACTGTTGCCGCATCAATAGCCAGTTTTGAAGCTGCTTTTGAGAAAGAAAAGTCTGCCAATGAAGCCAACGGCCGCTATCTAGCGCAAGCCTTGGCTGCTCAAAAAATAAGCATCCGCGGCGCACGAACGCATAATTTGAAGAATATCGACATTGATATTCCGCGCAACCAGCTGGTGGTCATCACGGGTTTGAGTGGGTCGGGCAAGTCGAGTTTGGCATTTGACACGCTCTACGCCGAAGGCCAGCGCCGCTATGTGGAGAGTTTGTCCACCTATGCGCGGCAGTTTTTGCAGTTGATGGACAAGCCGGATGTGGACGTGATCGAGGGCCTGAGCCCCGCCATCTCTATCGAGCAAAAAGCCACCAGCCACAACCCACGCTCCACCGTAGGTACGGTCACAGAAATTCACGACTACCTGAGGCTGCTGTTCGCCCGCGCGGGCACGCCGTATTGCCCTGAGCACAATCTGGCCCTGCAATCGCAAACCGTGAGCCAGATGGTCGATGCCGTGCTGGCACTGCCTGAAGACACCAAGCTGATGATCCTCGCACCGCTGGCGCGAGAGAAGAAGGGCGAGTTTTTAGACGTGTTTGCCGCCATGCAGGCGCAGGGCTACGTGCGCTTTCGGGTGGATGGGCAGGCTTACGAGTTTGACAATTTGCCCAAACTCAAAAAGACCGAAAAGCACGACATCGACGTCGTGATTGACCGCCTGAAAGTACGCCAAGACCTGAAGCAGCGTCTGGCCGAGAGCTTTGAAGCGGCGCTCAAACTGGCCGATGGCCGGGCGATTGCGCAAGAGATGGACACTGGCGTGGAACATCTGTTCAACGCCAAGTTCTCCTGCCCCGTCTGCACCTACTCCATCAGCGAGCTGGAGCCGCGCCTGTTTTCGTTCAACTCCCCCGTGGGCGCGTGCCCAAGCTGCGACGGTTTGGGGCACATGGAGTTTTTCGACCCCGCGCGGGTGGTGGCATTTCCGACGCTTAGCTTAGCCAGTGGCGCGATCAAAAGCTGGGACCGGCGCAATGGTTACTACTTCGCACTGCTGGAAAGTTTGGCCAAACACTACAAATTTGACATCGAGCAAGCGTTTGAAAATCTGCCGGAGAGTGTGCAAAACGCAGTGCTGCATGGCTCGGGTGAGGAAGAAATCAAGTTCAGCTACGTGATGGATTCGGGTTCTTTTGAAGGCAAAAAGCTCAGTAAAAAGCACCCGTTTGAAGGCATCATCCCCAACATGCAGCGGCGCTACCGCGAGACGGAATCAAGCACCGTGCGTGAGGAATTGTCGCGTTACCGTGGCTCGCAGCCCTGCACGGCTTGCAAGGGTTCACGCCTGCGCACCGAAGCGCGGCACGTCTATTTGGTCAGTGATTCCGTTCGTCCTGAGCTGGTCGAAGGGGAGGCTTCGACAAGCTCAGCCCGAACGGGCGGGGGAGAATCGCGAACGGATAAAAAATCAATTTTCGAAATCAGCCACTGGACGCTGCGGGAAAGTTTCGCTTACTTCAATGCGTTGGAAATGCATGGCTCCAAAGGCGAAATAGCATCCAAAGTCGTGCGCGAGATTGGTCTGCGGCTCAAGTTTTTGAACGATGTGGGATTGAACTACCTCAGCTTGGACCGCAGCGCCGAGACGCTGAGCGGCGGTGAGTCGCAGCGCATCCGCCTGGCCAGCCAGATCGGTTCGGGTTTGACCGGTGTGATGTACGTGCTCGACGAGCCTTCGATCGGCCTGCACCAGCGTGACAACGACCGGCTGCTCGCCACACTGAAACACCTGCGCGATATCGGCAATTCGGTGCTGGTGGTCGAGCACGATGAAGACGCGATTCGCGCGGCCGACTACGTGGTGGACATGGGACCCGGCGCGGGGGTGCACGGCGGCGAAATTGTGGCCGAAGGCACCCCGGAAGAAATCCGTATGAGCGAGCACTCGCTTACCGGGCAATACCTGTCGGGGCGGCGCAGCATCGCGCTACCGAAAAAACGCCGCAAGCCCGATCCGAAACGCATGTTGCAAGTGACCAAGGCGAGCGGCAACAACCTGAAAAATGTCACACTCAATCTGCCTGTGGGGCTTTTCGTTTGCGTCACTGGCGTATCGGGTTCCGGCAAATCCACGTTGATCAACGACACTTTATACAGCGCAGTCGCCCGGCATCTGTACGGCTCATCTGCCGAACCCGCACCGCA